>NZ_JBHWLC010000139.1:0-11187 GCF_042730635.1 Streptomyces sp. NPDC059917 | reverse complement strand
CACCTGGAGGGTGCCGGGCCGGGGCGTCGCGGGGGGACGCGGGACGGGTGGGTCAGCTCGCGCCGGCGTCCGCGGTGGCGGGCACCGGCGGTTTCGTCGCGGCGTCCGCGGCCCGCTTGACGTGCGAGCGGGTGGCCGTGGCCGCGCCGACGCCGAGCGCCAGGGCGAGCACGGGGAGCATCAGGGTGGTGTGCATCATCCCGAGGAAGCCGTCACCGTAGACCTCGTGCGCGAGGCGGGTCACCTGCGCGGCCACGTCCTGGGACAGCCCGGTCAGGTTCGGGTGGCCGCCCGCCTGCACGGCGTCCGCGGAGCCGAAGCCGTCGACGAAGCGGTCCCGCGCGGTGGCGGGGAGTTCCCCGGCCCGGGCCGCGGCGCCGGAGTGCACCTCGCTGATCAGCTGGTGCTGCATCAGTGCGCCGACGACCGAGGCTCCGATCACCGAACCCATCTGACGCAGGGTGTTGTTGACCCCGGAGGCGGCGCCCGCGAGCTGCGGTTTCACGTTGCGCATCGCCTCGGTCGCGAGCGGTGCGAGGAGGCAGCCGGTGCCGAGGCCGGTGACGAGCATCGCGGGGGTGAAGGTGTACCAGTGGCTTCCGGTCCCGGCCAGGGCGCTGACCAGGCCGATCCCGCTCGCGTACATGACCAGGCCGAACATCAGGACGTACTTTCCGCCGATCTTGTCGGACATCCGGCCCGCGAAGGGGGCGATGCTCATCGACACCAGCGGTGAGGGGGCCAGCGTCAGGCCGGCCTTCATCGCGCTCATCCCGAGCACCGACTGGAGGTAGAGGTTGAAGGGCAGCACCAGCCCCAGCATGGACATCGCGATCAGGCCCGCGATCAGCGACATCAGGGTGAAGTTGCGGTCCTTGAAGACCGCGAACGGCATCAGCGGTTCGTCGTCCTGCTTGGCCTTCTGGTGCAGGACGAACACCGCGATGAGCACGACGCCGAGCGCGATGCAGCCGAGGATCGGGGCGTTCCACTCGTACCGCTGGCCCTCCTGGAGCCCGAAGCAGAGGGCGAGCAGTGCGGCGCTCGCGATGAGCACCCCGGTGATGTCGAAGCGGTGGGAGCGGCCGGAGCGGATGTCCGGCACGATCAGGAGGGTCATCACCAGGACGGCGATGCCGACGGGCAGGTTGACGAAGAAGATCCAGCGCCAGCCGATCGCGCTGACCAGGAGGCCGCCGAGGGTCGGTCCGGAGATCGTGGCCACACCGGCGACCGAGCCCCAGATGCCCATCGCCGTGCCGCGTCGCTCGGCCGGGAACACCGCGACGATCATCGCCATCGTCTGCGGGCCCATCAACGCCGCGCCGAGGCCCTGGACCGCACGGGTGGCGATGAGTTCGGCGGGGTTCTGGGCGAGCCCGCACAGGACGCTGGCCAGGGTGAAGACGGTGACGCCCACCAGGAACAGCTTCCGCGGCCCGTACAGGTCGCCGAGCCGGCCCGCGGTGATCAGCAGGACGGCCAGCACCAGGGCATAGGCACTGACCACCCACAGCACCTGGTCCAGCGAGGCACCGAGGTCGGCCATCATGTCGGGGATCGCGACGTTCACGATCGTCAGATCCAGCAGAGTCATGAAGAACCCGAGGGCCAGTGTGGTCAGCACTGCCCAGGGATTACCGCGCCAAGTGCTCACGCGCGCACCTCTTCTTCCGTTTTCCGGTTGTACATCCGGGTTGTTGCGGATATTGCGGATATTGCGGGGTGGGGTCCTGCGGGGTGTCGGTCAGTCGAGGGCGCCCAGTTCGCCGTCGAGCGCGGCGAACAGTTCGTCGTCGGTCGCCGAGTCCAGGTCCTCGTCGGGGTCCGGTCCGGGGGTGGCGCCCGGTGATCCGTTGCGGCCCGCCTGCCAGGTGCGCAGCAGGCCCTCGAGCCTGCTGCCGAGTCCGGCCAGCCCCGGATCGGCGGCCGATGCGGCCAGCAGGGCTTCCAGGCGGTCGAGTTCGGCGGTCAGGGTGGCCGCGCGGTCCGGCTCGGCGGGGGCGAGCCGGTCGGTGAGTTCGGCGGCCAGGGCGGCGGCCGTCGGGTAGTCGAAGATCAAGGTGGCCGGGAGGGCCAGTCGGGTGGCCGTCGCCAGCCGGTTGCGCAGTTCCACGGAGGTCAGCGAGTCGAAGCCCAGTTCCTGGAGGCCGCGCTGTACGCCGATGCCCCGGGTGTCGGTGTGTCCGAGCACCCCCGCGACCTCGGTGAGAACCGTGTCCAGGACCAGGGCGCGCCGCTCGTCGGGGCCCAGTGGGGCCAGCTGCGCGGCCAGCCCCCCGGCGGTGTCCGTCGGGGCGGACGCCGCGGCCCGGCGCACGGGGGTCCGTACCAGTGCCCGCAGGGGTGCGGCCACGTCGCCCGCCGCGGCCTGGGCGCGCAGTGCGGCGACGTCCAGACGGGTCGCGACGGTGGCCGGCGCGGCGCCCGCGAGCGCGGTGTCGAGCAGGCCGAGCGCGAACGCGTTGGTCATCGGGGCGACTCCGGCGCGGGCCAGCCGGGCGAGGTCGCTCTGCTGGAGTTCCTCGCCCATGCCGCCGCCCTCGCCCCACAGGCCCCAGCCGAGGGACAGTGCGGGCAGTCCCTCGGCCCGGCGGCGTACGGCGAGGGCGTCCAGGAAGGCGTTGGCCGCGGCGTAGTTGGCCTGGCCGGGGGTGCCGATGGTGGCCGCGATGGAGGAGAAGAGGACGAAGGCCGACAGGTCGCCGTCCCGGGTCAACTCGTGCAGGTGCCAGGCCGCGTCGACCTTGGGGCGCAGTACGGTGTCGAACCGCTGCGGGGTCAGTCGGCTCAGGACGCCGTCGTCGAGGACGCCGGCGGTGTGGATGACGGCGGTCAGCGGGTGCGCGGCGGGCACGGCGGCGAGCAGCGCGGCGAGGGCCGTGCGGTCGGCGGTGTCGCAGGCGACGACGGTGGCCTCGGCGCCCAGCTCGGTGAGGGCGCCGGTCAGTTCGGCCGCGCCGGGCGCGTCGGGGCCCCGCCGACTGACCAGCAGCAGGTGGCGGGCGCCGTGTGCGGTGACCAGGTGTCGGGCGACCAGGCCGCCGAGCATGCCGGTGGCTCCGGTCAGCAGGACGGTGCCGTCGGGGTCGAAGGTAGCGCCGTTCCCCGCGGCGGCGGGGGCCGGTACCGAGGGGGTGAGCCGGGCCGCGTACAGCTGACCGGCGCGCAGCGCGAGCTGCGGTTCGCGCCGTTCGAGGCCGAGGGCCACCGCGTCGGGCAGGGCCTTCGTGGAGGCCTCGCTGGTGTCGGTGTCGAGGACGACGATCCGGCCGGGGTACTCCGCCTGGGCGGTGCGCAGCAGTCCGGCGACCGCGGCGACGGCGGGGTCCGGGACCTCGCCGGGCAGCACGGCGGCGCCGCGCCGCAGGAGCAGGGCGAGCGGGGCGGTGGCGAGGGCGTCGTGTCCGGCCCAGTCCTGGAGCAGTTCGAGTACGGCCGCCAGGGCGGGCCGGACGGCTGCGGCCGGGCCCCCGGGGTGTTCCTCGCCGCGGGCCAGCGCGGCCGGGGTGACGTCGGCGAGCAGCACGTCGGCGGGGGCGCCGGGGGCGGCGAAGGCGGCGGCCGCGGCGGTGAGGCTCGGGTGGCGGCCGGGGGCCGCCTCTCCCGTGGTCGGGTCGGGGACGGTGAGGGCGCAGGGGTTGTCCAGGACGGCCCAGTCGGTCAGGGTCCGGGCGGGCGCCCCGTCGAGGCGGGTCCACTCCAGGGCGAGCAGCGCGGCGCCGCCGCCCGTGCCGGTGGCCGCCCGTTCGGGCAGGGCCCGCAGGGCGAGGGTGTCGACGCGGGCGACCGGGGTGCCGGTGGGGTCGAAGAGGTCGAGGGTGAAGGTGCCCTCGGCGGCCGCGGGGGTGATCCGGGCCCGTACGGCGGTGGCGCCGGTGGCGTGGAGGGTGAGGCCGCTCCAGGCGAAGGGGATGTGGATCCGGTCGGGCCCGGCGGCGCGGGCGGGCCCGCCGAGGGCCAGCGGCCGCAGTACGGAGTCGAGCAGGACCGGGTGGAGGCCGAAGCCGGCCGGTTCCAGGGGCGGTTCGCCGGGCAGCCGGACCTCGGTGTAGAGGGTGCCGTCCTGCTCCCAGGCGGCGTGCAGGCCCTGGAAGGCGGGGCCGTAGCCGAGGCCCGCGGTGAGCAGCCGGTCCTGCAGCTCGTCCGGGTCCAGGGCGTGCGCGCCGGGCGGCGGCCAGGCACCGAGCGGGGCGGCCGGGGCGTCGTCGGCGGTGCGGGCGGCCAGGACTCCGGTGGCGTGCCGGGTCCAGGGGGCGTCGCCGTCCGCGTCCGTGCCGGAGCCGGCGGCGGCCGTGTCCGGGCGGGTGTGCACGGTGAAGGTGTGGCGGCCCGATCCGTCGGCGGGTCCGGCGGACAGTTGCAGCCGCAGGGCCGCGCGTTCGGGGAGTTCCAGGGGTGCTTCGAGGGTGAGTTCCTCGATCCGGTCGCATCCGAGGTGGTCGCCCGCGTGCACGGCGAGGTCGGCGAGGGCGGCGCCGGGCAGCAGGATCCGGCCGTCGACGACGTGGTCGGCGAGCCAGGGGTGGTCGGCGAGCGAGAGGCGTGCGGTGAACAGCAGGCCGGCGCCGTCGGCGAGCGGGACCCGGGCGCCGAGCAGCGGGTGCCCGGCGAGGTCCTGTCCGGTGGCGGCGGCGTCCGCGCGGGCGGTGGGCGCGTCCAGCCAGTACCGGGTGCGTTGGAAGGCGTAGGTGGGCAGGTCGACGGGCCGGGCGCCGTGTTCGGCGAGGAGCGTGGGCCAGTCGGCGGGGGCGCCCGCGGCCACGGCCAGGGCGAGGGCGCCCTCGGCGTGGGCGGCCGCGAACGCCCGGCCCAGGGTGCGGGCCTCGGGGCGGCCGCCGCGCAGGGCGGCGACGCTGACGAGGTGTTCTCCGTCGGGGCCGCGTTCGCCGTCGAGGGAGGTGGTGACCATCGTGGCGAGCACGGGGTCGGGGCCGAGTTCGAGGTAGCTGGTGACGCCCTCGGCGTGCAGGGTGCGGACGCCGTCGTGGAAGCGGACGGTGCCGCGGATGTGCCGGGTCCAGTAGTCCGGGTCGGTCAGTTCCCCGGCGGTGGCGATGCGTCCGGTGACGTTGGAGACGACCGGTACGGCGGGCGGGCGGAAGTCGAGGGTGGCGGCGAAGGCGCGGAACTCCTCCAGCGCGCTGTCCATGTGCGCCGAGTGGAAGGCGTGGCTGACCGTCAGCCGGTGCGTCTTGACGCCCCGTTCCCGCAGCTGTGCGGCGACCTCGAGGGCCGCGTCGGTGTCTCCGGAGATGACCAGCGCGGCCGGTCCGTTGACGGCGGCGAGCGCGAGTCGGCCCTCGTGGGGGGCGAGCAGGGGAAGGACGTCGGCCTCCGCGGCCCGTACGGCGATCATCGCGCCGCCGGGGGTGGCGGCCTGCATCAGTCGGCCGCGCGCGGCGACCAGGGCGCAGGCGTCGGCGAGGCCGAGGACGCCCGCCGCGTGGGCGGCGGCCAGCTCGCCGACGGAGTGCCCGATGAGCAGGTCGGGGGTGAGCCCGCGGTGCTCGGCGAGCCGGAACAGCGCGGTCTCGACGGCGAAGAGGGCGGCCTGGGTGTAGCGGGTCTGGTGGAGCAGTTCGGCCTCGGGGCTGTCCGGGGCCGAGAAGACGATCTCCCGCAGCGGGCGGTCGAGGTGCGGGTCGAGCCCGGCGCACACCGCGTCGAAGGCGTCCGCGAACGCCGGGAAGGAGTCGTACAGTTCGCGTCCCATGCCGGGCCGCTGGCTGCCCTGGCCGGTGAAGAGGAACGCGGTCCGGCCGCTTCCGGCGGGGCGCCCCTTGAGGAGCTGGGGTGCCTCGGTCCCGGCCGCGAGCGCGTCGAGTCCGGCGAGGAGCTCCTCCCGGCCGCTGCCGAGGACCACCGCACCGTGGTCGAAGACGGCGCGGGTGGTGGCCAGGGAGAGCGCGACGTCGGCCGGGTCGGGGGCGGCGCCGTCGGGTCCCGGGGCGGCGAACGCGCGCAGCCGGGCCGCCTGATCGCGCAGCGCCTCGTCGGAGCGGGCGGTCAGCACCCAGGGCAGGGCGCCCGGGTACGGGGGCAGGCTCCGCGGGGCGGGCGGCGCCGGGGCGGCGCTCTGCTCGATGATGACGTGGGCGTTGGTGCCGCTGATCCCGAAGGACGACACGGCGGCGCGGCGCGGCCGGTCGCGCTCGGGCCAGGGCTGTTCCTCGGCGAGCAGGGAGACCGCGCCCTGCTCCCAGTCGACGTGCCCGGTGGGCTCGTCGATGTGCAGGGTGCGGGGCAGTACGCCGTGGCGCATGGCCATGACCATCTTGATGACGCCGCCGACGCCCGCGGCGGCCTGGCTGTGACCGATGTTGGACTTCAAGGAGCCGAGCCACAGCGGCTGGTCGTCGTCGTGCTCCTGCCCGTAGGTGGCGATCAGGGCCTGGGCCTCGATGGGGTCGCCGAGCTTGGTGCCGGTGCCGTGGGCCTCGACGGCGTCGACGTCGGCGCCGGTCAGCCGCGCGGAGGCGAGGGCCTGGCGGATGACGCGCTGCTGGGCGGGTCCGTTGGGCGCGGTGAGGCCGTTGCTGGCGCCGTCCTGGTTGACGGCGCTGCCGCGGACGAGGGCGAGGACGGTGTGTCCGTTGCGTTCGGCGTCGGAGAGGCGTTCCAGGAGCAGGACGCCGACGCCCTCGGCCCAGCCGGTGCCGTTGGCTGCGGCGGAGAAGGCCTTGCAGCGGCCGTCGGGGGACAGGGCCCGCTGGCGGCTGAACTCGATGTAGGTGGTGGGGGTCGACATGACGGTGACGCCGCCGGCCAGGGCGAGGGTGCATTCGCCGTCGCGCAGGGCCCGTACGGCCAGGTGCAGGGCCACCAGCGAGGAGGAGCAGGCGGTGTCGACGGTGACCGCGGGGCCCTCCAGGCCGAAGGTGTAGGAGATCCGGCCGGAGGCGACGCTGCCCATGCTGCCGTTGCCGAGGTAGCCCTCGTAGCCGTCGGGTGCCTGGTGCAGCCGGGAGGCGTAGTCGTTGTACATGACGCCCGCGAAGACGCCGGTGCGGCTGCCGCGCAGGGTCGCCGGGTCGATGCCCGCCCGTTCGAAGCTCTCCCAGGCGGTTTCCAGGAGCAGCCGCTGCTGGGGGTCGGTCGCCAGCGCCTCGCGGGGGCTGATCCCGAAGAACTCCGCGTCGAAGGCGTCGGCGTCGTAGAGGAAGCCGCCGTCCTTGGAGTAGGTGTGGCCGGTGCGGTCGGGGTCCGGGTCGTAGAGGTCGTCGACGTTCCAGCCGCGGGAGGCGGGGAACTCGCCGACCGCGTCGACGCCTTCGCGGACGAGCCGCCACAGGTCCTCGGGGGTGGCGACGCCGCCGGGGTAGCGGCAGCTCATGCCGACGATGGCGATGGGGTCGTCGTCGTCGCGGGTGGCGGCCCGGCGGGCGAGGTCGGCGTCCTCGGCGGGGCCGCCGCGGTCGCCGCCCGCGACCAGTTCGGTGAGGTGTCCGATGACGGCGCCGGGTGTCGGGAAGTCGAAGACGAGGGTGGGTGAGAGCAGCAGGCCGGTCGCCGCGTTCAGCCGGTTGCGCAGTTCGACGGAGGCGAGCGAGTCGAAGCCGAAGTCGCGGAAGGCGCGGTTCTCGTCGACCCGGGTGCCCGTGTCGTGGCCGAGCACGGTGGCGATGTTGGCCGTGACGAGTTCGGCGACGGCGGTGCGCCGCTCGGTCTCCGTCAGGGCTCCGGTCCGCTCGGCCCATTCGCTGCCGCCGCCGCCCGCCCGCGCCGCCCGCCGGGCCGGGGCCCGGACCAGGGAGGCCAGGACGGCGGGCAGTTGCCCGGCGCCCGCGTCGGCGCGCAGGGTGGCGAGGTCGAGGCGGGCCGGGACGAGGGCGGGGCGGCCGGTGGCGAGGGCCGCGTCGAACAGGGCGAGGCCCTGCGCGGATTCCATCGGGGCGATGCCGCCCCGGGTCATCCGGGCCAGGTCGGCCCGGTCGAGGTGGCCGGTGAGTCCGGTGGCCTCGCCCCACAGGCCCCAGCCGAGGGCGGTGGCGGGCAGGCCGAGGGCGGCTCGGTGCTCGGCGAGCCCGTCGAGGAACCCGTTGGCGGCGGTGTAGTTGGCCTGGCCGGGGTTGCCGAGGGTGGAGGTGACCGAGGAGAACAGTACGAAGGCGGCCAGCTCGGTGCCCGCCTCCCGGGTCAGTTCGTGCAGGTGCCAGGCCGCGTCCGCCTTGGGGCGCAGTACGGCGTCGAAGCGGTCCGGGGTGAGCGAGTTCAGGGTGCCGTCGTCGAGGAGTCCGGCGGTGTGCACGACGGCCGTCAGCGGGTGCCCGGCCGGTACGGACGCCAGCAGCGCGGCGACCGCGTCCCGGTCGGCCACGTCGCAGGACGCGAAGCGGACGTCCACGCCCGACGCGCCGAGTTCGGCGGCGAGTTCGAGCGCGCCGGGCGCGTCGGCGCCGCGGCGGCTGGCCAGCAGCAGCCGCCGGACCCCGTGCCGCGCGGTCAGGTGCCGGGCGAAGAGGGAACCGAGGCTGCCGGAGGCTCCGGTGATCAGTACCGTGCCCTCGGGGTCGAGGGCCGGTACGCCTTCGCCGTCCGGCCGGGCCCGGACCAGCCGGGGCACCAGCACCGCGCCGTCGCGCAGCGCGAGCTGGGACTCGCCGCCGGCCAGGGCCTGTGCGAGGGCGGCGGCGGAGGCCTCGGCGCCGTCGAGGTCGACCAGCGCGAAACGGTCGGGCTGCTCGCTCTGCGCGGTGCGTACGAGCCCCCAGACGGCCGCTCCGGCCAGGTCCGTCAGGTCCTCGCCGCCGGTGGTGGCGACGGACCCCGAGGTGACCACGGCCAGCCGGGTCCGGGCGAAGGCTTCCTGCGCCGTCCACGTCTGGAGTTCGGCCAGCACCCGGTGCGCGGTGGCGCGGACCAGGTCGGGCAGCGCCGAACCGGGCTCCGCGGGGGCGGCGGCGACCAGCAGCACCACGGCGGGGACCGCGGCCCCGGCCGCGGTGGCCGCGGCCAGCTCCGTGACGTCCGCGTGGCGGGTGACCGTACGGCCGGTGGCGCGCAGGGCCGCGGTGAACCGGTCCGCCGGGGTGCGGTCCGGGCCGAGGACGGCCCAGTCACCGTCCGCCGGGGCGTGCGCGGCGCGGACCGGCGCGGTCCACTCGACGGCGTACAACCACTCGGCGCCGTCCCCGGCGCCGGTGAGCGCTCCCTTGGGGATCCGGCGCAGGGCGAGGGAGGCCACCGAGGCCACGGGCCGGCCCGCGGGGTCGGTGACGTCCAGGGCCAGGGTGTCGGGGGCGGGTGAGGTCAGTCGGACGCGGACGGTGGTCGCCCCGGTGGCGTGCAGCTCGACGCCCGACCAGGCGAACGGCAGCCGGGGCCCGTCGGCGTCCGGGCCCGTGCCCGCGTCGGCGGCCGCGGCGGGCAGCAGCCCGGTGTGCAGGGCCGCGTCGAGCAGCGCGGGGTGGATGCCGAAGGAGTCCGCGCCGCCGGTCTGCTCCTCGGCGAGCTGCACCTCGGCGAAGGCCTCGCCGTCGCGCCGCCAGGCCGCCCGTACGCCCTGGAAGTCGGGGCCGTAGGCGTACCCCTGGGCGGCCAGCGCCGCGTACAGCTCGGGGACCGCGACGGGCTCGGCGCCCTCGGGGGGCCAGACCCCGTCCCGGGCGGGCGCGGCGGCGGCGGCCGCCGTGTCCGTACCGGGGGCCAGCAGGCCGGACGCGTGCCGCGTCCACACCTCGTCGGGCGCGCCGTCGGAGCCGGAGTCGGCGGACGTGCCCGCGGCGGCGGCCGCGGGCCGCTCGGGGCGGGAGTAGATGCCCACCGGGCGGCGCCCGGCGGCGTCGGGGGCGTCCACGACGACCTGGAGCCGGACCGCACCCGTGCCGAGCGGCAGCGGCGCCTCCAGCATGAGGTCGTCCAACCGGCCGCACCCGGCTTCCTGACCGGCCCGCAACGCCATCTCGACGAACGCGGTGCCGGGGAGCAGGACCGTCCCGGCGACGGTGTGGTCGGTGAGCCAGCCGTGCGTGCGCAGGGACAGGCGTCCGGTGAGCAGCAGCCCCTCGCCACCGGCCACCGGAACGAGGGCGCCGAGCAAGGGGTGGGCGGTGCCGTCGAGTCCGGCCGTGCTGACGTCGGCGGTCGGCTCGACCGCGTCGAGCCAGTAGTGGCGCCGCTGGAAGGGATACGCGGGGAGCACGGCCGGGACCACCGGGGGCAGCGTGCCCGCCCAGTCGACGGCCGCCGTGCGCACGTGCACGCGGGCCGCGTCGAGCAGGAAGGGGGTCACGGCCGCGGGGGCGGCGAACTCGACGAAGGTGGCGAACCCGTCGGCGGACAGGGCCGCGCACAGCTCCTGCGCGCCGACCTCCTCGCGCAGGGTCCGTACCCAGTGCGCGGGGGTGAGGTCGGCGGGGTCCAGCGCGCCCGCCGCGCCGTGCAGCGCCACGTCGCCCGGGGCCGGGGTGATCCCGGCGAGCAGCGGCAGGGCGTCCGCCTCGGCGGCCGGGGCCGTGATCAGGCGCGCGCCGTCGGCGAGATCGAGCACCCCCGCCGCACAGGCGGCGGCGACCCCTCCGGCGCCGCCGCCCGCGATCGCGTCGGGGAGCACGCCGAACGACCGCCACAGGGCGGCCAGCGAGACGTGCACGGCCCACAGCACGGGGCGGAGCACGTCCGCCTCCAGGAGCGCGGGCGCGTCCGGCGCGGCGCGCAGCACCGCGCGCGGGTCCCAGTCGACGAACCCGGACAGGGCGTCGGCGCAGGCGTCGAGTCGTGCGGCGAACACCGGCTGCTGGTCGGCCAGTTCGAGGATCCCGACGGCCCATTCGGTGGTGGGCGCGACGTGGCCGGGGAAGACGAAGGCCGTCCGTCCGGCGGTTTCCGCTCCGGTGACGAGGCCGTCCGCGTCCCGGCCCGCGGCCAGGGCGTCCAGACCGGCGAGCAGTTCCGTACGGTCGGCGCCCACGACGACCGCGCGGTGCTCGAAGGTGGCACGGGCGGCGAGGTTGCGTGCGACGGCGGTGGTGCTCAGCTCGGCATCGGCGGCGACGAAGTCCCGGATACGGGCGGCTTGTTGGCGCAGGGCGTCGTCGGTGCGGGCGGAGAGCACCCAGGGCACGACGGCGGGCTCGGGCGCGGGGGCGGTCTGCGGGGCCGGGGCCGGTGCCTGCTCGAGGATGAGGTGGGCGTTGGTTCCGCTGATGCCGAAGGAGGAGACGGCCGCGCGGCGCGGCCGGTCCT
>NZ_JBHWLC010000138.1:0-11548 GCF_042730635.1 Streptomyces sp. NPDC059917 | reverse complement strand
GAACGCTGCCGGGCGGCGGTCTTCGTTCGATCGGGGGCCGTGCGCGGCGGCCCCGGTCACGGCCGGTCGGGCGTCGCCCCCGGCAGCGCCAGTTCGAACCAGACGACCTTGCCGCTGCTCAGCCGGGTGGCGCCCCAGCGCCGCGCCATCCGGTTGACCAGGAACAGGCCGCGGCCGCCCTCGTCCGTGTCCCGGGCCCGGCGCTGGCGCGGCAGCTGCGGGGAGTCGTCGCCGACCTCGCAGCGCAGTACGTCCGTACGCAGCAGGCGCAGCGTCACGGGCCGCTCGGCGTAGCGGACGGCGTTGGTGACCACCTCGCTCACCAGCAGCTCCAGGGAGTCGCTCAGCTCCTCCAGGCCCCAACGGGCCAGGGCGCGGCGGGCGAAGCGCCGGGCGCGGCCCGGAGCGGTCTCCTCCGGGTCCAGGAACCAGTACGCGACGTCGCTCGGGGCGATCCCGTCGAAGCGGGCCGCGAGCAGCGCGATGTCGTCGTCCCGGTCGCCCGGCCCGAGCATGTCCAGGACGTCGTCGCACAGCGCTTCCAGCGGCGGCGGGTGGTCCAGGCCGGTGAGCTGCGCCGTCGTGGCGAGCCGCTCGCGCAGCTGCTCGATGCCGGTCCACACGTCGCGCAGCCGGGACTCGACCAGCCCGTCCGTGTACAGCAGCAGGGTGGCCCCGGCCGGTGCGTCCAGCTCGACGGCCTCGAAGTCGACGCCGCCCACGCCGATGGGGGCGCCGGGCGGCACCCGGAGCACCTCGGCGCGGCCGCCCAGGTGCAGCAGGACGGGCGGCGGGTGGCCGGCGTTGGCGATGGTGATCCGGTGCGAGACGGGGTCGTAGACCGCGTACAGGCAGGTCGCCATCCGGTCCGAACCGAGCCGCTGGGCCTGCTCGTCCAGGTGGTGCAGCACCTCGGCGGGCGGCAGGTCCAGCTGCGCGAGGGTCTGCGCGGTGGTCCGCAGCTGGCCCATGATCGCGGCGGAGGTCATCGAGTGCCCCATGACGTCGCCGACGACGAGCGCGACCCGGCTGCCGGGCAGCGGTATCGCGTCGTACCAGTCCCCGCCGACCCGGGCCGTCTCGGCGGCCGGGAGGTAGCGGCTGGCCAGCCGGACCCCGGTGGGCTGCGGCAGGCTGTCCGGGAGCATGGTGCGCTGGAGCTCGTCGGCGATGTAGGCCTCGCGGCCGTACAGCACGGCCTTGTCGATGCCGAGCGCCGTGTGGGTGGCCAGCTGCGCGGCGACGAGCAGGTCGTTCTGCTCGAAGGCGGGCCGGTCCGGGGTGCGCAGGAAGACCGCCGCCCCGATGACCCGGCGCCGGCCCCGCAGCGGGGCCAGGATCGCCCGCTGGCCGCGCGGTACGGGGTGGTCCGCGCCCAGCAGTTCGGGCAGCGCGGCGCGCGCCGCGGCGGACGAACCGAAGACGGGCCGCACCCCGCGCAGCACCTCGGCGAGGGCTCCGCCGGAGCGGATCTCGCACAGCTCGGCCGCGGGCAGGTCGCCCTGCGGGCCGACGAGCGCCAGCTGACTGAAGTCCAGCTCGCCCCCGGCTCCGGTGACCGCGGAGAGGTCGAGCCCGGCGCCGACGGTGTCGCCGCCGCCGCGCAGGGCGTCGGTGAGGTCGTCGATCGGCCGCAGCCGGTCGGTCCGGCGCAGCCTCAGGACGACCGGGCCGACCGGGCGCTCGTCGCCGACCGGGAGCGGATCGCGCAGGTACACCAGGATCGCGTCGGAGAAGGTGGGCACGGTGGCCCGGCACAGGCCGAGGACGATCTCGTCGAGGTCGATGCCGCGGGCGATCCGGCGGGTGGCGGCGCCGACGAAGCGGAGCCGGTCGCCCTCGCGGCGGGCGGCCCCCGGGTCCGGGACGCCCGGTATGCCGCCGGGTTCCCCCGTGGCGGCGCCCCAGCCGGAGCCGGAAGCGGAACCCCCGGCGGACGCGTCCGCCGGGCCGCCCGCGGCGGGCGCGGGCCAGCTGACCGCAGCGGTGTCCGGCGTGCCGGTGGGCCCGGTGGCGTCGGGGTGCTCCGGCCCCGCTCCGGCCGCCGCGGCGGCGTTGCGGGCGGCGGAGGCGTCCCGGGAGGGCGCGGTCCCACCGCGGCGGGCGGCCGGGATCGGGGAGGGCCGGTCGCTGTCGGAGCCGACACCGCCATCGGCGCCGGAACCCGAAGCGGAGTCGGAACCGGAACTTCCACCGGGGCCGGGGGACCCGGGCCGGGTGTCCTGGGCGGCCGGGGCCGGGGTCTTGCCGTGGCCCGGGTCATGGCCCTGATCGTGGCCGCTGCCGTGGCCGCGGATGTCGCCCCGGTCGTCGGGGCGGGGACCGGATCCGCCGCCCACGACGGAAGCGGTCGCACCGGTGGTCGCCGCACCGGAAGCCTCCGCACCGGAAGCTTCCGCACCCCGCCGTGCCGGGCGGGGCCCGGGCAGGTCGGAGCCGCCCGGCGCCGGTGTCGCGGCGGCCGCGGCAGGCTGCGGGCCCTCGTAAGAGGTGGGGTACTCCGTCACGCGTGGAATTCCGTCCGTTTGCGCTGGATGTGCGCTGCACTCAACTCGGTCAGTCGCGGTATACCCGCTCAGCGGCGGGGGCACCGTCGCCCGCGGTACCTCCCCCAGACTTCGTCGGGGGGACCCCCGCCTCTCGTTCCCTCTCGGTCTGCGTTGACCTCCGGTCAAGTCCCGCGCACAACACGTCAATTACGGGTGTACACCCTCGCATGAAGCCCTGTCTGCAAGCTTGCGGAGGCTGATCCTACGTTTGGCGCCCGGGGGCGCATCAAGGGTCTCATGAGGTCATATGCGCCGGGGTGCGGTCCCAGTCCTCGGGCAGTACCGGAACGTTCCAGCCCGGATCGGGCCGCCAGTTCTCCCAGCCGTCGGAGAACGGCGCCCCCCACTCCTCGATCAGTCGCACCGCCGCCCGCCCGGCTTCCCGCACCCGCTCGGCCGTCCCCTCGTCGATCAACCCGCAGCGCAGCGCCTGCGCGAACTCGTCCTCGTCCCGCCACGTCCAGGTGCGGTCGGGGTAGACGGAGATGTCGAGGAAGTGGTCCACGGAGTCGATGCCGCCGGACCATCGGGTCCTGGGCTCCTCAAGGTTCACGTACCAGCTCCGGAAACGCCAGCCGTGATCCCAGAACAACCAGACCGACCACGGCTCGCCGGGTCGGGCCAGCTTCAGCACGCCGGTGCCGAACCACCGCGAGCGGGCGGTGGTGCGCGGGGCGGTGTAGCGGGTGGCGAGCGGCTCGTCGTGCACCGAGGTGCCGTCGGCCAGCACCGGCTTGACGAGTTCGGTGTCCGGGGCCATCCACACGGCCAGCAGCTCGGGCGTGTCCTGGACGACCGTCACCGGACGGCAGATGTGGACCGGCCCCTCCGGGCCCGGGGCGTTGTCGCGGTAGCGCCACAGGACGTGCTGCCCGGGCGCCCAGCGCGGGCCCGCGGCGGCCTCGTACGCACCCTGGTGCGCGTCGCCGTACGGGCGGCCGCTCGCATCGCCGCGGGTGCCCCCTCGGGCGTCACCGCGCGCCCCGCCGCCCCCGCGGCCTCCGGTACCTGTCATGCGCAGATCTTAGGGCTGGGCCCCCCGCGCCCGCTGCGGTGCAGGTCACGGAGGGGTTCGGGGACGGCATTCGACCGAAATCCGGCCCTCGCCCGAGGAGGCCGTGGGTGGCGGTGAGCGGGTCAGGGGCGGGTCATCCGCAGCACGTCGAGGGCCTCGTCGAGCTGCTCCAGGGTGAGCGAGCCGCGCTCGATGTAGCCGGACTCCAGCACGACCTCACGGATCGTCCTGCGTTCCGCGAGCGCCTTCTTGGCGACCTTGGCCGCTTCCTCGTAGCCGATGTAGCGGTTCAGCGGGGTCACCACGGAGGGCGAGGACTCCGCGTACTCCCTGGCCCGGGCCGCGTTGGCGGTGATCCCGTCGATCGTGCGGTCGGCCAGCAGCCGGCTCGCGCTGCCCAGCAGCCGGATCGACTCCAGGAGGTTGCGGGCCATCACCGGGAGCATCACGTTCAGCTCGAAGTTGCCCGCGGCTCCGGCCACGGCGACCGTGGTGTCGTTTCCGGTCACCTGGGCGGCCACCATGAGGACGGCCTCGGCGACGACCGGATTGACCTTTCCGGGCATGATCGAAGAGCCCGGCTGGAGATCCGGGAGATTGATTTCGGCCAATCCGGTGCGCGGTCCCGAAGCCATCCAGCGCAGATCGTTGGCGATCTTCGTGAGCGAGACCGCGATCGTGCGGAGCATGCCCGAGGTCTCCACCAGCGCGTCCCGCGCGCCCTGGGCCTCGAAGTGGTTGCGGGCCTCGGTGAGCGGCAGCCCGGTGTCGGCGGCCACTTCGGCGATGACCGCGGCGGAGAATCCGGGCGGGGTGTTGATCCCGGTGCCGACCGCGGTGCCGCCCAGCGGCAGTTCGGCGAGCCGGGGGAGCGCCGCCCGGAGCCGCTCGACGCCGTAGCGCACCTGGGCCGCGTAGCCGCCGAACTCCTGTCCCAGCGTCACCGGGGTGGCGTCCATCAGATGGGTGCGTCCCGCCTTGACCACCCCGGCGAACTCGTCGGACTTGCGCTCCAGGGCGGCCGCGAGGTGCTCCAGGGCCGGAACCAGCTCGCCGGTGACGGCGGCGGTGGCGGCGATGTGGATCGAGGACGGGAAGACGTCGTTGGAGCTCTGCGAGGCGTTGACGTGGTCGTTGGGGTGCACCTCGCGCCCCAGCCGCTCGGTGGCCAGGGTCGCGATCACCTCGTTGGCGTTCATGTTGGACGAGGTGCCGGAGCCCGTCTGGAAGACGTCCACGGGGAAGTGCGCGTCCCAGCGCCCCTCGGCCACCTCGGCGGCGGCCGACCGGATGGCGTCGGCGACGTCCGCGTCCAGGACGCCCAACTCCGCGTTGACCTTGGCGGCCGCGGACTTGACCCGGGCGAGGGCGGCGATGTGCGCCCGCTCCAGGCGTTGCCCCGAGACGGGGAAGTTCTCCACGGCGCGCTGGGTCTGGGCCCGCCACTTGGCATCGACGGGCACCGCCACCTCGCCCATCGAATCGTGTTCCACGCGGAATCCCGCCGCGCCGCCGGCCTGCTGGTCTTCGGTCATGTTCGTGGCCTCCTCAAAAAGTTGAGCAATTGTCTTGTTCGAAGTGTTCCCAACTCCCCTACCGGCCAGTAAATACCGGGGGTAACACTGACACCGGGGAGACATCCATGGCCCGCACCACACCCAGGCTCAGATCTACCTTCGCCGCGGTCGCGGCGATCGCGGCCGCCCTCGGCGGCGTCACCGCCATCACCCCCATGGCCCAGGCGGCCACCACCGCCCCGGCCGCGGCGAGCGCCCTGTCGCCCGAACTGGAGGCGATCCGCGCCGCGGAGGCCACCAAGATCTACGGCGACCCCGCGATCCGTCCGCTGGCCGACCGCAAGACCGGGCTGATCTCGCTGGGCGACAGCGAGATCTCGGGCGAGGGCGTCGGCAACTACGACCCCGCGACCAACACCTCGTCCAACCAGTGCCACCGCTCGCCGGACTCGGCCATCCACCGCACCGGCATCCCCGCCGACCTCACCTTCAACGTGGCCTGTTCCGGCGGCTACACCGGCAACATCCGGATCGGCGGCAGCAAGCAGTACGCCGACGAGCTGGTCCAGAGCGACAGCCTCGCCATCAAGGCCCGCAACACCCGCATCAAGATGGTGCTGCTGGTCGCCGGGGCCAATGACGACCTCCAGTTCGGCCCCGTCATGACCGACTGCGTGACCCGCTGGGTGCTCAGCCAGGGCACCTGCGAGCCCAAGTACGGGCCGGGCTGGCAGGCCCGGGTGGACGGCCTGCGGCCCAAGGTCGAGTCGACGGTCGCCGACCTCAAGACCGTCATGCGGGACGCCGGTTACGCCGACACCGACTACAAGCTCGTCGTGATGGGCTACCCGAGCCCGATCGGCCCCGACTTCTACGACAACCCGAACTTCCCCGGCAAGCTCCCCGGAGGCTGCGCGGGCTACGACTCGGACGCCACGTGGGGCCGCGACTACGCGGTGCCCACCTTCGAGAAGGGCATGCGCGCCGCCGCCCTCGCCTCCGGCGCCTACTACCTCGACAACTCGCGGCTCTTCAACGGCCACG
This sequence comes from Streptomyces sp. NPDC059917, assembly GCF_042730635.1. Classification (NCBI taxonomy): domain Bacteria; kingdom Bacillati; phylum Actinomycetota; class Actinomycetes; order Kitasatosporales; family Streptomycetaceae; genus Streptomyces; species Streptomyces sp. NPDC059917. Next base: position 5,423 of record NZ_JBHWLC010000138.1, on the reverse strand, counting down.
AGGTCTGCATGGAGGACACCTGGGCCCGCGGCCTCTACCTGGACCTGGGCGACCACTTCCCGTGGGACGAGAACACCGCCCGGCAGTCCTTCCACCCCAACTACCGCGGCCACGGCGCCTTCGCGTCCTGTCTGACCCAGCTCTACACCTCCGGCCTGCGCGAGGCCTCCTGCGCCGACCCGGCCAGCACCGGCACCCCCGTCCTGCAGGCCGGGGCCTGGGACGACCTGTACAAGCCCCTCAAGAACGAGGCCAACGGCACCTGCGTCGACGCCAACGGCGGCTCCAGCGCCAACGGCACCACGCTGCTCGGCTGGGACTGCCACGGCGGCCGCAACCAGGGCTGGTGGTACGACGCCCCCCGCAAGTCGCTCCACATCCAGCTGACCCAGGACCGCTGCCTGGACGCCCCCGGCGCCAACTACGGCGCGGGCACCGGCCTGATCATCTGGAACTGCCACGGCGGCGCGAACCAGCAGTTCGTCCGCGACGGCGCCACCATCCGCCCGCAGGCCGCCCCCGGCATGTGCCTCACCGTGGGCGCCGCCCACGAAGCCGTACGCCTGCAGACCTGCAACGGCGCGTCGAACCAGCGCTTCGCATAACCCCCACCCCGCACCCCCACCCGGCCGGCGCACCCCGGCCGGGTGTTCCCGTTCGCTCAGCAGGCGTCGAGCTGGTCCCGTACCTGGCGCGGGCGGTTGGTGATGATCGCGTCCACGCCGAGGCGCAGGCACAGGTCCACGTCCTCGGGCTCGTCGACCGTCCACACCCGTACGCCGAGCCCCGCCGCCCGGAGCCGGTCCACGAGCCGCGGGTCCCGGCGCACCAGCTCGATCCCGGGACCGGCGTGCCGCACGGTGTGCGGCAGCCGCAGCGGACCGCGGCGCTCCAGCAGCTGTACGGTCTCCAGCGCGGGCGCCAGTCGGTGCGTACGGGCCAGCGCCCCGCGCGAGAAGCTCATCACCTCGACCCGGTGGCCGCCCTCGCCGGGCCCGTCCGCGAGCCCGTACTCCCCGAGCACCCGCACCAGCTCGGCCTCCACCCGGCCGCCCGCCCGGGTCGGGTGCTTGGTCTCGACCGCCAGCCCCACGGGCCGCGGCGCGGCCAGCACCTCCTGGAGCAGGTCCTCGAAGTACAGGACCCGGGACCCGCCGTGCCGGGGCCCCTTCCAGCTGCCGAAGTCGAGCCCGGCCAGCTGCTCGTAGGTCATCGCGGACACCGCCCCGCGCCCGTCGGAGGTCCGGTCGACCCGGCGGTCGTGCACGCACACCAGCCGCCCGTCGGCGGTCAGCCGGACGTCGCACTCCAGCGCGTCCGCCCCGTCGAGGAGGGCCTGCCGGTAGGCGGCGAGCGTGTGCTCCGGGTACTGCTCGGAAGCCCCGCGATGGGCGATGACCCGCGTCGCGCGGGCGGCGGCTGCGGAAGCGGGGAGATGGGACGCCTGAGTCATACGGCAAACCCTGGCAAACCAGGGTGAACACGAAGTTCCCTCTCCATGTCCGCCCAGGGTCCACCTCGGGGATAGCCTGGCCGGGGCACCCCTTGGAGGACACCGTGACCACACAGCCGGACCACGGCGCGGCGCTGATCCCGCGCCCCGAACGCACCCCCGACGCCGTACGTGTCGCCCTCGCCCGCATCGCTCCGCACCGTCTGGCGGAGCTGGAGCAGCACAAGGAGAACGCGCTGGCGGCCGCCATTCGCAGCGGCAAGGTCGGCCACCTCACGCACTGGCTCGACTGGTGGATGCGCGAGGTCGAGATCGAACGGCGCCCGGACCTCTTCAGCCGTCGCAACGACGCCCTGGCCGCCGTTCACCGCACCGTCGGCAAGGACGACCCCGGATTCCGCCCGGCCATGGACGAACTCACCGCCGTCGAAGCCGAGGCCGCACAGGCGGTGAGCGAGTGACGTGGCGATGGGAATACGACCCCAGCGAGGAGCACGTCGTCGGGGGAGCCCCGCCGGCTTTCGTGGCGGCGGTGGAGAAGGCCGCGGACGAGCTGGTACGCGCTGCGGAAGCCCTGTACCTCGACGGCACCACGTACCGTGACGTGGGGCCCAGGGGAGCCGTCATGAACCTTGACGACGGCATGCTCGTCTACTTGGTCATCCCCAGGAGCGAGTGCGTCTACATCCGGCAGGTGACCTACCTGTGACCGGGGCGGGAGCGAGCTCCCGCCCCGGTCACAGGGCAGGCGTTACGCCAGGCCCGGGCCGCGGACCGGGATGTGGGTGAAGGTGGGTTCCGGGGCCGGGTTCTGGAAGAAGTCGTTGCCCTTGTCGTCGACCACGATGAAGGCCGGGAAGTCCTCGACCTCGATCTTCCAGACCGCCTCCATGCCGAGCTCCTCGTACTCCAGGACCTCGACCTTCTTGATGCAGTCCTGCGCGAGGCGGGCCGCCGGGCCGCCGATGGAGCCGAGGTAGAAGCCGCCGTGCGTCCCGCAGGCGTCCGTGACCTGCTGCGAGCGGTTGCCCTTGGCCAGCATGACCTTGGAGCCGCCCGCCGCCTGGAACTGCTCGACGTAGGAGTCCATCCGCCCGGCCGTGGTCGGGCCGAAGGAGCCGGACGCGTAGCCCTCGGGGGTCTTCGCCGGGCCCGCGTAGTAGACCGGGTGGTCCTTGAGGTACTGCGGCATCGGCGCGCCCGAGTCCAGCAGCTCCTTGATCTTGGCGTGCGCGATGTCGCGCGCCACGACCAGCGGGCCGGTCAGCGACAGGCGGGTCTTGACCGGGTGCTTGGTCAGGGTCGCCAGGATGTCGTCCATCGGCTGGTTGAGGTCGATGGAGACGACGTCGGCCGAGTCGTCCAGGTGCTCGTCGGTGGTCTCCGGCAGGAAGCGCGCCGGGTCCCGCTCCAGCTGCTCCAGGAAGACGCCCTCCGCGGTGATCTTCGCGGTGGCCTGGCGGTCCGCCGAGCAGGAGACCGCGATGGCGACCGGGAGGGACGCCCCGTGGCGGGGCAGGCGCACCACGCGGACGTCGTGGCAGAAGTACTTGCCGCCGAACTGCGCGCCGATGCCGATCTTCTGGGTCAGCTCGAAGACCTGCTGTTCCAGGGCCTCGTCGCGGAAGCCGTGGCCCAGCGCCGAACCCTCGGTCGGCAGCTCGTCCAGGTAGTGCGCCGAGGCGTACTTCGCGGTCTTGAGCGCGTGCTCCGCCGAGGTGCCGCCGACCACGATCGCCAGGTGGTAGGGCGGGCAGGCCGCCGTGCCGAGCGAACGGATCTTCTCCTCCAGGAACTTCATCATGGAGGCCTCGTTGAGGACCGCCTTGGTCTCCTGGTAGAGGAAGGACTTGTTCGCCGAGCCGCCGCCCTTGGCCATGAAGAGGAACTTGTAGGCGCCGCCGTCGGTCGCGTACAGCTCGATCTGCGCGGGCAGGTTCGAGCCGGTGTTCTTCTCCTCCCACATGGTGATCGGGGCCATCTGCGAGTAGCGCAGGTTCAGCCGGGTGTAGGCGTCGTAGATGCCGCGGGACAGGGCCGCTTCGTCGGCGCCCTCCGTCAGCACGTTCTGGCCGCGCTTGCCCATCACGATCGCGGTGCCGGTGTCCTGGCACATCGGCAGCACGCCCGCCGCCGCGATGTTCGCGTTCTTGAGCAGGTCCAGCGCCACGAACTTGTCGTTCGCGCTGGCCTCGGGGTCGTCGATGATGCGGCGCAGCTGCGCGAGGTGCGCGGGGCGCAGGAAGTGCTGGATGTCGTGGATGGCCTCTTCGGCGAGCGCGCGCAGCGCCTCGGGCTCGACCTTGAGGAACGTACGGCCGTCGGCCTCGAAGGTGGAGACGCCCTCCGCGGTCACCAACCGGTAGGGGGTGGTGTCCTCGCCCAGGGGCAGCAGGTCGGTGTACGCGAACTCCGGCATCGTGTGGCCAATCCTCACTCGGCAGACAGCGCTGGCGCCCAATTGGCAGCGCAGTCCTCCAGCGTAGGACCTCTTTCCCCGGCTCCGTCTGTGAGGTAAGGCTCACCCAGCAGTATCGCGATCTATCGTGTCTCGCTATGCTGGGGGCGTGGACCTCGAAAAGCACCCTGCCGCGCCCGCGCCCGCAGCCGAATCCGCGCCCGTCGCGCTGCGCGCCTCCGACGCCGACCGTGACCGCATCGCGCAGATCATCGGCGACGCCCTGGCCGAGGGCCGGTTGACCGCGGAGGAGCACTCGGAGCGCCTCGACGCCCTCTACGCCGTCAAGACCGTCGCCGAGCTGGAGGTGCTGGTCCGGGACCTCCCGGCCGCCCAGGGGGCCTCCTACGCCGCCGCCGCGCCCGCTTCCGGTCCCGCCTGGCCGGTTTCCGGACCGCCCGGTGGCGGTTACGTCGAGAACGTGGTGGCGGTGTTCAGCAGCGCCACCCGCAAGGGCCGCTGGCGCCCGGCGTCGCACACCCGGGCCGTCTCGGTCCTCGGGGACATCACCATCGACCTCACCGAGGCCGTCTTCGAACAGCAGGTCACCGAGATCAACGTGACCTGCGTCCTCGGCAACGTCGAGGTCAAGGTCCCGGAGAACGTCACCCTGCGGGGTTACGGCAGCGGGGTCCTCGGCAACTTCGAGGTGCACGGCGAGGGGGAGTCCGTCGCCGACCCGCAGGCGCCCGTCGTGATCGTCCGCGGCTTCACCGTGCTCGGCAACATCGAGGCCCGTCGCAAACTGGGCTCCCGCCTCGTCGACCTCGCGGAGCGGTTCCGCAAACGACTGGAGGGCTGAGCCGCTCCTTTCGGATCACGGCCGAATGGTTCCGTTTGGCTTCCGGATGCAGCGGATTCCGGTCTAACTTCCCCCGGGTGGCACAGAGTGCATAGGGGGGCGTACAGCGGGTAGGGACAGGTGCATCGTCTCTCGCTCGCGAATACGTCGTCAGGAGTAGACCGTGCAGCATCCGCCGCATCAGTCCCTGCAGGTAGCCACCGTGCAGAGCGTTCGGGGTATCCCGGGCCCACGGACGCCCGCGAGGGAAGAGGACGGCCCATGGCACGCGGAGGCGGTGTGCCGCCGGGATGAGGCGGGCCTCTTCTTCGCCCCCTCCAAGGAACCCACCGCGGCCCGGCTGGCCCGGGAGGAGGCGGCCAAGCGCGTCTGCGCCCGCTGCCCGGTGATGGTCGCCTGCCGGGAGCACGCCCTGCTCCAGCCCGAGCCCTACGGCGTGTGGGGCGGGCTCACCGCCGCCGAGCGTCGCGTGGTGCTGGCTCGGCGTCGGCGCCGGGCCGCGGAGCTGCGTCAGGGGCCGGGGTCCGAGCCGATCGCCGCCGCGGGCTGAGCCGGTCGCCGGCCTTGTACAGCGCCTCCCCCACGTACAGCTGCGTCGGGCTGTCGCGCGCGACCTTCGCCCACCAGGCCACCAGCTTCGCGTAGTCGGCGGCGGCGAAGCCGATGTTCCAGTACAGCTGCGGGACGATGTAGTCGATCCAGCCCTCGCG
>NZ_JBHWLC010000137.1:0-11639 GCF_042730635.1 Streptomyces sp. NPDC059917 | reverse complement strand
GATCCCGAGGATCCGGGCCCGCCCCCGCGCCGTCGGCGTCAGAGCCGCGCCCGGGTCGCTTCCAGCAGCCTGACCACCGAGGCGTCCGCGACGGCGGCCACCTCGTCGTAGGCGAACCAGCGCAGGTCCAGGGACTCGTCGCTGATCGCCGCCTCCGCGCCGGCCGGGGCCAGCGCGGCGTACTGCACGTCCAGGTGCCAGTTGCAGGGCGCCGGAATGGGGTGCCGGTCCAGCCGCACCGGACCCCCGGGCAGCAGCGTCAGCCCGGTCTCGATCCCGGACTCCTCGCGGGCCTCGCGCAGCGCGGCGTCCTCGAGCGTGCGGTCCTCGCTCTCGCAGTGCCCGCCCATCTGCAACCACATGCCGAGCTTCTTGTGCAGCGTCAGCAGCACGCGCCCGCGCACCGGGTCGACCACCAGCGCGCTGGCGGTGACGTGCCCGGCCTCGCACGGCTTCCACATCCCGTCCGGGTGGGCGGCCAGGTGCTCCAGGTACACCTCGCGCAGCGCCGCCTGCTCGCCCTGGCCGTCGTACTCCTTCAGGACGCGGACCGCGTCGTCGTACAGGCTCACTTGGTGTCGTCGCCGTCCTGTTCGCGCTTCTCGGCGGCCTCGCCGAGCATCTTGTCGATCTCGGAGAAGTCCAGCTGCGTGCCCTGCTCGCGGTGCACGAACCCGTCCGGGTCGTCCAGGTCGGAGGCGGTCGGCAGCATGTCCGGGTGCTCCCACAGGCCGTCGCGGCCGTCCACGCCGCGCGCGTCGGTGAGCGAGGCCCACAGTCGCGAGGCGTCCCGCAGCCGGCGCGGACGCAGCTCCAGACCGATCAGGGTCGCGAAGGTCTGCTCGGCCGGACCGCCCGAGGCACGGCGCCTGCGCAGCGTCTCGCGCAGCGCGTCGGCCGAGGTCAGACGGGGCTTGGCGGCCTCGTGCACCACCGCGTCCACCCAGCCCTCGACCAGCGCGAGCGCGGTCTCCAGACGGGCCAGGGCCGCCTTCTGCTCGGGGGTGTCCTGGGGCTGGAACATGCCGCCCTGGAGCGCCTCCTGCAGCTGCTCCGGATTCGACGGGTCGAGCTGGCCGACCACGTCCTCCAGCTTCGAGGTGTCGACCTTGATGCCGCGCGCGTACCCCTCGACGGCGCCGAAGAGGTGCGAGCGCAGCCACGGCACGTGGGCGAAGAGCCGCTGGTGGGCGGCCTCGCGCAGGGCCAGGTAGAGCCGCACCTCGTCCGAGGGGACGCCCAGGTCCTTGCCGAACGCCGCCACGTTCAGCGGCAGCAGGGCAGCCCTGCCCGCCGGGCCCAGCGGCAGCCCGATGTCGGTGGAGCCGACGACCTCGCCGGCGAGCGTGCCCACCGCCTGGCCGATCTGCTGGCCGAACATCGCGCCGCCCATGGAGCGCATCATGCCGAGCAGCGGGCCCGCCATGGCCTGCATCTCCTCGGGCAGGACGTCGCCCATGGCCGCGCCCACCCGCTCGGCGACCGGGTCGACCAGTTCCTTCCACACCGGCAGGGTCGCCTCGACCCATTCGGCGCGGCTCCAGGCCACGGCCGTACCGGCGCCCGACGGCAAGGAGGTGACGGAGTCCAGCCACAGGTCCGCCAGCCGCACGGCCTCCTCGACGGCCGACTTCTCGGCCGGGCCGACGCTCTCGTCCTTGACGCCGTCCGCGGTGCCCTGCGCGACGGTCTGGCGGGCGATGTCCTTGGCCATGTCCCAGTTCACGGGACCGCCCTCGTAGCTGAGCATCTGGCCCAGCTGCTGGAAGGCGGCGCCCAGGTCGTTCGGGTTCATGGAACCGAACATCGCGGCGAACGGATTGTCCGCGCCACCGGGGCCACCGGCGCCCGGCAGTCCGGCCCCGGGGAACCCGAACGGATTCGCCGGGCCGCCCTGACCGCCCTGATCGCCCTTCTTCTTGCCCTCGTCGCCGTTGTCCGGCTCCTCCGGCGGAAGGCCGAATCCGAATGGGGTGTCGCTCACGGGTTTCCTCGGCTCGTAGGGCCGTCGGCGGGAGCCGACGGGCAATGGTCCGACAACACCACCCAGCGTAGACACCACAGCCGCATCCGGGCTCGGTGCTCCGCCGACTCCTGGGCTGCGGCAGGATGGACATCACCTGGTAGGTACGCGTCAGGACGCTCACCTACTGAAGACAACCGCTGGAGACGCCCGGTGAGTTCCCCAGATCCGCAGGTTCGAGAGCCGCACGGCGACGAGAACCACCCTGACCACGACGAGCGCCCCGAGGGCGTTCGCCAGTCGCGAAACCCGTCGGTACGGGGCCCCGTCGTCGCCGTGACCGGCGCCGCGGCGGGGGTCGGCGCCGCCCTGGTCGCCCGGCTCGCGGCCTGCGACGAGGTCAAGCAGGTCATCGCGATCGACGAGCGGCGCGGTGACTGCGCGAGCGCGCAGTGGCACGTCCTGGACGTACGGGACCCCGCGATCGCCGAGAAGCTGCGCGGCGCCGACGTGGTCGTCCACCTCGCGCTCGACCTCGACCTGGAGACCGACCCGGCGGCCCGTACCGCGTACAACGTGCGCGGGACCCAGACCGTGCTCACGGCCGCCGCGGCGGCCGGGGTGCACCGGGTCGTGCTCTGCACCTCCGCGATGGTCTACGGCGCCCTGCCGGACAACGACATCCCGCTCACCGAGGACTCCGAGCTGCGGGCCACCGCCGAGGCCACCGGCGTCGGCGACCTGCTGGAGATCGAACGCCTCGGGCGGCGGGCGCCGCGCGCGCACCCGGGACTCAACGTCACGGTGGTGCGACCGGCCGTCCTGGTCGGGGGTACGGACACGGCCCTGACCCGCTACTTCGAGTCGCCGCGCCTGCTGGTGGTCGCCGGGTCCCGGCCGACCTGGCAGTTCTGCCACGTGGAGGACCTGGTCAGCGCCCTGGAGTACGCGGCGCTGGAGAAGGTCGAGGGCGAGCTGGCCGTCGGCTGCGAGGGCTGGCTGGAGCAGGAGGAGGTCGAGGAGCTGAGCGGGATCCGCCGGATGGAGCTGCCGTCCGCCGTCGCGCTCGGGGCCGCGGCCCGGCTGCACCGGATCGGGCTCACGCCGTCGCCGGCCGGTGACCTCGCGTACACGATGCACCCGTGGGTGGTCAGCGTCAGCCGGCTGCACGCGGCGGGGTGGCGCCCGCGCTGGACCAACGAGGAGGTGCTGGCCGAGCTGCTCCAGGAGGTGGCCGGCCGGCACACGGTCGCCGGGCGGCGGCTCGGGCGCAAGGACGCCACGGCCGCCGGTGCGGCCGGGGCGACGGTGGCCCTGCTGGGCGCGGCCGCCGTGGTCCGCGCGGCCCGCCGCCGCCGAGGCCTCTGACCCCACCGGAGCCCTCAACCGCCGGGCGGGCTGGTTTTGCGCCGGGGCCGCCCGATCCGGCGTCGCCTCCGGCGGGCCCTCAACCGCCGGGCGGGCTGAAACGGCCCGATCCAGCCTCGCCGGCGTTTGAGGCGTTGCGAGCCGGGTTCTGTAGGAGGCTCCATACGCGGGGGGTGCGCGACCGGTCGAATCGGGTATTCCGCGATGTGAGAGGCGTGGTGCACGATGAGTGCATGGCTCCGCACTTCGACCACCCCGGCGAGCAGGCCGCCCCGGACCCGATCCGACTGCTCGCGATCCGCGACACCCCGCTCTCGCTCGACGAGGTCTTCCGGGCCGTCGGCGACGACGCGACGGGAGGCACCGCGCTCTTCGTCGGCACCGTGCGCGACCACGACGGCGGGGCGGACGTCGACGCCCTCGGCTACTCCTGCCACCCGACCGCCGAGGCCGAGATGCGCCGCGTCGCCGAGCGCGTCGCGGCCAAGTACCCGGTCCGCGCCCTGGCCGCCGTCCACCGCGTCGGTGACCTCGGCGTCGGCGACCTGGCCGTGGTGGTCGCCGTCTCGTGCCCGCACCGGGGCGAGGCCTTCGAGGCCTGCCGGATGCTGATCGACGACCTCAAGCACGAGGTGCCGATCTGGAAGCACCAGACCTTCTCGGACGGCACCGAGGAATGGGTCGGCGCCTGCTGAGGCACGCCCCGCACCCCCGCGTCCGCACCCGAACGGACGCGCAACACGCCCTCGATTTGCGTAACCCCGCCCCGGGCACGAGCGTTGGACCAACAAACGGTTCGTTCTCGGGGTAGGGAGCACGCACATGGGTTCTTTGGCGTGGTTGCTGATTCCGCTTTTCGCCGCCATCGGCGCAGCGATATGGGGAAGCTGGGCGGCCCGCGACCGCACTTCCGGCGACATATCCGAACTCGCCGGCTACGCACGATTCCGCGAGGTCATGGGTACGGGCCAAGCCGACAAGGCCAAGGCACATTCCGGTTCCGACGCCGTCTGACGCGTCCCGTGAATGGCCCGCCGGGCGTCCGACCCACCTCCCCACCGGGAACCCCCGGGCGCATCCCGTGCACCACCCCGTACGGACCGGCCCCACGGGCCGCCCCACAGGGCCGTCACGTACTGTCGATCCATGCCACGCCGCACTGCGACGATGCTCGCGTCCACCCTCATGCTGTTCGCGCTGCTCTGCGCCGGAGTGTTCATCAAGGTTCCGTACTCCGAGATGAGCCCCGGCCCGACCGTGAACACCCTCGGTGACTCGCGCGGCGAGCCGGTCCTGAACATCTCGGGCCGCAAGACCTACCCGACCAGTGGCCACCTCAACATGACCACGGTCCGGGTGACCGGCGCGGACTACGACATGAACCTGCTGGAAGCGGTCTACGGCTGGGCGGCCCACGACAACATCGTGGTGCCGCACGAGAACCTGTATCCGCACGGCAAGACGGACAAGCAGTCCACGCAGGAGAACGCGGAGGAGTTCAGCCAGTCGCAGGAGAGCGCCAAGGTGGCCGCCCTCAAGCAGCTGGGCATCCCCTTCACCTCCCGCGTGAACGTCGCCACCGTGGTCAAGGGCAGCCCCGCCGAGGGCCTGCTGCACGCCGGTGACGTGATCGTCGCCGTGGACGGCACCCCGGTGAACGAACCGGCGGACGTCGCCAAGCTGGTCACCAAGCACAAGGCCGGCGAGAAGGTCGAGTTCACCGTCATCGGCGCGGAGGAGGCGGCCGCGGCGAAGAAGGCCGGGCGCGACCCCGCGGGCACCAAGAAGGTGGAGATCACCACCGGGAAGGCGCCGGAGGACGCGCACGCGGTCGTCGGCATCCGGGCCGGGACCGACCACACCTTCCCGTTCCGCATCGACATCAACCTGGCCGACGTCGGCGGCCCCAGCGCCGGTCTGATGTTCTCCCTCGGCATCGTCGACAAGCTGACGCCCCAGGACATGACCGGCGGGAAGTTCGTCGCCGGTACCGGCACCATCGACGACGCCGGTACGGTCGGCCCGATCGGCGGCATCGAGATGAAGACCATCGGCGCCCGCCAGGCCGGCGCACAGTACTTCCTGACCCCCGCCGAGAACTGCGCGGCGGCCGCCAAGGACGTGCCCGACGGCCTCACCCTCGTGAAGGTCTCGACCATCGGCGACGCCGTGAAGGCACTGGAGAAGATCAGCAAGGGGGATAGGGCCGGACTGCCGCAGTGCGGCGCGTCCTGACCCCGTCCCCCCGCCGGTCGCCCGCAGGCGTCAGGAGAAGGTCGCGGCCAGCGCCTCGGCCAGACCCGGCACCAGGGTGGCCCCGGTGAGCACCTCGCTCGCCGCGTCCTTCTCGCGCAGCCGTACGGCCGACTCGCGCGACCCGTCGCGCAGGACGCCCACGGTCAGGCGCACCTCCTGGCGCTCCGGGTGCCCGGCGACCCACTTGGCGAGCTGCTTGTCGTTCAGGTCGGACGGCACGGCGGCCTCCGCGGACGGCGGCAGCATCAGCCGCTCCACCGTCAGCGCGCAGCCGACGACCGACGCGGGCCAGGCGACCGTGCCCAGGAACTTGTCCAGGGCCATGCCCTTCGGGAGTTCGTCCTGCTCGATCGGGGTCAGCTGGATCTTGCCGGCGTCGTCCTGGTCGAGGCCGAGCTGCCGGGCGAGGCGGGGCTCCTGCTTGCGCAGCCGGGCCGTGTCGACGAGGGCGAAGAGCCGGGCGGGCCGGTCCCAGCCCAGGCCGGCGGCGTATTCGTCGATCTCTAGCACGGCGCGGGTCAGCGGGCTGGCCGCCATCGGAGTGCCGGGGGAGGGGGAAAGGTTGGACATGGACAACATCCTGCCTCCTTTCGACGCGATACCGGGAACTGACTAAAGCCTCAGTAAGTTGCATGAGTGGGCTCTACCATCGGGGGCCCTGCTCTTGAAAATTTTCCAGTTACACACGACACACAGCGACTTTCGAGGTGCGCACCTTGGCTTTCCAGATGCCGGACCGCGGCGGAGGCCCCTCCGGGCCACGGATGAGAGTCGGCCGCCCCTCCCGGCGCGCCCGGACTCTCCTGATGACCCTGGGCGTCCTGGCCGTCCTGGCCATGGCCTTCATCATGTTCGCGGGCTTCTGGACCGACTGGCTCTGGTTCCGCTCCGTGCACTACTCCACCGTCTTCACCACCACGCTCTGGACGAAGGTCGGCCTCTTCGCCGTCTTCGGTCTGATCATGGCCGGTGCCGTCGGCTTCAACATCTGGCTGGCGCACCGGCTCCGGCCGCCGCTCAGCGCGATGTCGATGGAGCAGCAGAGCCTCGACCGCTACCGGATGAGCGTCGCGCCGTTCAAGAAGTGGCTGCTCCTGGGCATCGCGGTGCTCGTCGGGCTGATCGCGGGCGCCTCGGCGGCCGGACAGTGGAAGACCTGGCTCATGTACGTGAACGGGGTGCCCTTCGGGCAGAAGGACCCCCAGTTCCACATGGACGTGTCGTTCTACACCTTCGACCTGCCCTGGTACCGCTTCCTGCTCGGCTTCGGCTTCGCCGCCGCCGTGCTGTCGCTGATCGCCGCGGCCATCGTGCACTACCTGTACGGCGGCCTGCGCGTCACCAGCCCGGGCGCCCGCGCGACCGCCGCGGCCACCGGACACCTGTCGGTGCTGCTCGGCATCTTCGTCTCGCTCAAGGCCGTGGCCTACTGGCTCGACCGGTACGGCCTCGCCGTGAAGTCCAGTGACTTCAAGGCCGCCGACAACTGGACCGGCCTGCGCTACGTCGACGCCAACGCCTACCTGCCGGCCAAGACCATCCTCTTCTGCATCGCCGCGATCTGCGCCGCGCTGTTCTTCGCGACGCTGTGGCGCCGCACCTGGCAGCTGCCCGTGATCGGCTTCGGCCTGATGGTGCTCTCGGCCATCCTGATCGGCGGGCTCTACCCGGCGATCGTGCAGAAGTTCCAGGTCCAGCCGAACGAGCAGGCCAAGGAGTCGCCGTACGTCGAGAAGAACATCAAGGCGACGCGCGACGCCTACGGGATCGCCGGTTCCGACGTGAAGGACTACGCGGGCGTGCCCGCCGAGGGCACGGACAAGGCGAAGCTGCGGCAGGCCGCCGACACCACGGCCAGCGTCCGCCTCCTCGACCCCAACATCGTCTCCCCGGCCTTCCAGCAGCTCCAGCAGGTCAAGGGCTACTACGCCTTCCCGTCGACGCTCGCCGTCGACCGGTACAACGGCCAGGACACGGTCATCGGTCTGCGCGAGCTGAACATCGGCGGCATTCCGAAGAACAACTGGATCAACGACCACTTCAAGTACACGCACGGCTACGGCGTGGTCGCGGCCAAGGGCACCACCGTCAAGGACGGCGCCCCCGACTTCACCCAGTCCGACCTCCCCTCCAAGGGCATGTTCGGCACGGACTTCGAGCAGCGCATCTACTACGGCGAGCAGACGAAGCAGTACTCGATCGTCGGCGGACCGCAGAAGGAACTCGACTACTCGGACGACAAGGGCGAGAAGGAGACCAGCTACACCGGCGACAGCGGGGTCAACCTCGACAACCCGATCAACCGGGCCGCCTACGCGCTCGCCTTCAGCGAGCCGCAGATCATGTACTCCGGCGCCATCGGCAAGGGCTCGCGGATCCTCTACAACCGCACGCCCAAGGAGCGCGTCGAGGCGGTCGCCCCCTGGCTGACCATCGACGGCGCGCCCTACCCGGCGGTCGTCAAGGGCCGGGTCGTCTGGATCGTCGACGCCTACACGACGACCAACGGCTACCCCTACGCCTCGCGCACCACGCTGGGCGACAGCACCGCGGACTCGCTGACCAACAGCCAGCGCGCGGTGGTGGCCCAGGAGAACCAGGTCAACTACATCCGGAACTCCGTGAAGGCCACCGTCGACGCGTACGACGGCAAGGTCAACCTGTTCCAGTGGGACACCGAGGACCCGGTCCTCAAGACCTGGATGAAGGCCTTCCCGGGCACGGTCAAGGAGAAGAGCGAGATCTCCAAGGACCTGATGGCGCACCTGCGCTACCCGCAGGACCTCTTCAAGGTCCAGCGTGAGCTGCTGACCCGCTACCACGTCACCGACCCGCAGACCTTCCTCAGCGGCAGTGAGGCCTGGGCCGTCCCGGACGACCCCACGACCAAGGGCACGGCGGTCCCGCCGTACTACCTGTCGATGAAGATGCCGGGCCAGACCGAGAAGGACCAGGTCTTCTCGCTCACGACGACCTTCACGCCGAACGAGCGGGACAACCTGAGCGCCTTCATGGCGGTCAACGCCGATCCGGGCACCCCGGACTACGGCAAGATCCGCATCCTGAAGATGCCGACCAGCAAGCCGGTCGACGGTCCCAAGCAGGTCCAGAGCAAGTTCAACTCCGAACCCAAGATCGCCGAGTCCATCCGCCTGCTGCGCGGTGGCGACTCCGAGGTCGAGTACGGGAACCTGCTCGCGGTCCCGCTGGACGGCGGCATGCTCTACGTCGAGCCGGTGTACGTGCGCAGTGCCGGGCTCAAGTACCCGCTGCTGCGCAAGGTCCTCGTGACCTACGGCAACCAGACGGCCTTCGAGGACACCCTGGACAAGGCGCTCGGCGTGGTCTTCGGCGCGGACACGGCGACGCCGCCGACGACGCCGAACCAGCCGCCGCCGGGCGACGGCACCACCAAGCCGCCCGCCAACCAGGACCCGACGGTCAAGGCGGCCCTCGCGGACGCCTCCAAGGCCTTCGACGACGCCGACAAGGCGATGAAGGCCGGCGACTGGGCGGCGTACGGCAAGGCGCAGGCCGACCTGTCGGCGGCGTTGAAGCGTGCGGTCGAGGCCGAGAACAAGCTGACGACCCAGCCGAAGCCGGGGGGCTAGCCACCCGGCGATCAAGGATGAGGGGTTCCGTTCCGCGTCGTGCTACTGTGGGTTTACCGACGCGGGGTGGAGCAGCTCGGTAGCTCGCTGGGCTCATAACCCAGAGGTCGCAGGTTCAAATCCTGTCCCCGCTACTGAAGATGAAGGCCCGGATCCATGGGATCCGGGCCTTCGTCGTGCCCGATCCAGGGCCGCGCGGCGGTGACCCGTGCCCACGGCACATGCGGGACACGCCACGCGGTAGCTGAGGTGGGTGAGTTGGGGCGGGAGCGTGTTTGACTTGTCCCACTGGGGGCAAGTCGACAAAGCGCTGTAGTGACCTCACTAGTGACCTCACTGGCTGCGACATACCAGGTGTACGCGGGTAGCAGGTGATGCGACGATGGGATTTATGGGGGACAGGTCAACTCTGCTGGGGACAGGGCGGTTTGTGAGGGCGGAGGCCGAAACGGGCACGGGAGCCGGTGAACCGGCCGCGGCCGTGAGCGCGGAGCCCGTACGGACCGGCGCCCACCAGCGGAACACGTACCGCACCGACGAGGTCTTCGACGGAGCCGAGGCCGACGCGGCGAGCGACGCCGAGTTGGAGGCCCGCCACCGCGGAGCCGCCGACAAGGGCGACCCCGGCGCCATGAGCGTGCTCGGGGCGCTGTTGCTGCGCCGCGGCGACCTGGCCGGGGCCGAGCCGTACCTGTGCGGAGCCACCGCGGCGGGCGACCGCGCCGCCGCCAACAACCTGGGCGTCCTGCTGCACCAGCGCGGCTACCCCGAGGACGCGGCCGGCTGGTGGCGGGTCGCCGCCGTGGCCGGTTCCGCACCCGCCGCGCACGCGCTGGGCCGGCACTACCGCGAGCGGGGCGACGAGCCCGCCGCCGAGTACTGGCTGCGCCAGGCGGCGGAATCCGGCCACGCCCTCGGCGCCTACGGCCTCGCGGACCTGCTGGAGCACCGCGGGGACAAGGGGGCCGAGCGCTGGCTGCGCGCCGCGGCCGAACAGGGCCACCGCGAGGCCGCCTACCGGCTCGCCCGGCACCTGCGCCGCCGCGAGCCCGCCGAGGCCGAGCAGTGGTACCGCCAGTCCGCCGCGCGCGGCCACCGCCGCGCCGCGCTGCACCTGGGCGCGCTGCTGGAGGCGCGCGGGGAGCTCAAGGAGGCCGGTCGCTGGTACCTCAGCTCCGCCAAGCAGGGCGAGGCGCGGGCCGCCTGCGCCCTGGGCTTCCTGCTGCGCGACGCCGGGGACGAGGACAACGCCGTCACCTGGTGGCTGCGGGCCGCCCAGGACGGTGACGGCAACGCGGCCAACGCGCTGGGCGCGCTGCACGCCGCGCGCGGGGAGACGCAGACCGCCGAGCGCTGGTACCGCAGCGCCATGGACGCGGGCGACCAGAACGGGGCGTACAACCTCGCCCTGCTGTGCGCGGCGCAGGACCGGACCGCGCAGGCCGAGCAGTGGTACCGCCGCGCCGCCTACGCAGGGCACCGCGAGGCGGCCAACGCGCTCGCCATCCTGCTGCTCCAGGGCGGCGACGCGGCCGGGGCCGAGCCGTGGTTCTCCAAGGCGGCGGAGGCGGGCAGCGTGGACGCCGCCTTCAACCTGGGCATCCTCTTCGCCAGCCGCGACGAGGACCGTACGGCGCTCAAGTGGTACGAGCGGGCGGCCTCGGCCGGGCACACGGACGCGGCCCTCCAGGTCGGCATCGCGCTGGTCCGCGACGGCGAGGAGCGGGCGGCCGAGCGGCACCTGCGCTGCGCGGCGGGCGGCGGCAGCGCGGAGGCCGCGTTCCGGCTGGCCGCGCTGCTGGAGTCGCTGGCCCCGCCGCCGGAGCCGGTGGCGCTGGGCGAGCCCATCGGCGGCGCGCCCAAGTCCGAGAGCGAGGAGTGGTACGAGCGGGCCGCCGAGGAGGGCCACCGCCGGGCCCAGGTCCGGGTGGGCATGATGGCCGCCGGGCGCGGCGACATGGCCGCGGCGGCCCGCTGGTACCGGGAGGCGGCGGAAGCCGGTTCCCGCAACGGCGCCTTCAACCTCGGGGTGCTGCTGGCCCGCGAGGGCAGCGAGCCCGAGGCCGCCCTGTGGTGGACCCGGGCCGCGGTGGCGGGGCACGGCCGCGCCGCGCTGCGGCTGGGACTCTTCGCCGCACGGCACGGGGACCTGGCCGAGGGGCAGAAGTGGTGCGCGCGGGCCATGGAGCTGGGTCCGGCGGAGGTCTCGGAGCGGGCCGCGCGGCTGCGCGAGGCGCTGGCCGAGGAACTGTCGGCCTGAACGGCGGCCCCGCGGGGCCGCCGTTCAATGGATTTGCTCCCGCAGGCGACCTTCGCGTAGAGTCAGGTTTACCGACGCGGGGTGGAGCAGCTCGGTAGCTCGCTGGGCTCATAACCCAGAGGTCGCAGGTTCAAATCCTGTCCCCGCTACTGAATGACCGAAGGCCCGGATCCCCTGGATC
>NZ_JBHWLC010000136.1:0-11799 GCF_042730635.1 Streptomyces sp. NPDC059917 | reverse complement strand
GGTCTGACGGCTGAGCGGTTCGTAGCTTCGCCTTACACCAATGCTGGTGAGCGGATGTATCGGACGGGTGACCGTGTCCGGTGGACCGCTGAGGGCGAGCTGGTCTACCTGGGACGTGCGGATGACCAGGTGAAGGTGCGTGGTTTCCGTATCGAGCCGGGTGAGGTCCGGTCGGTGGTGGCGGGGCATCCGATGGTGGCTCAGGCCGCGGTCGTGGTCCGTGAGGACGTGGCGGGTGACAAGCGACTCGTCGCCTACGTCGTGCCCGTGGTGGCCCATGGCGAGCGGGGCGTGCTGCCGGAGTCGGTGCGTGAGCTGGTGGCGCGTCGTCTGCCCGAGTACATGGTTCCGTCGGTGGTCGTCGTGCTGGACGCGCTGCCGCTGACGGTCAACGGGAAGCTGGACGTCAAGGCGCTGCCCGCGCCGGAGTACACGGCCGGTTCCGGCCGCGGCCCCTCCAGCGTGCGGGAGGAGATCCTGTGCGCCGCCTTCGCCGAGGTCCTCGGCCTGGAGGACGTCGGCGTCGACGACGACTTCTTCGCACTCGGCGGCCACTCCCTCCTCGCCGTCCGGCTGATCAGCCGGGTACGGACGGTCCTGGGCGTGGAGATCCCGCTGCGCGCGCTGTTCGAGGCGCCGACGGTGGCGCGGCTCGCCGCGCGGCTCGACGGCGCCGACCGGGCCCGGGTGGCCCTGACGGCGGGCGAGCGCCCCGAGCGGGTGCCGCTGTCCTTCGCGCAGCGCCGCCTGTGGTTCATGGGGCAGTTGGACGGCCCGAGCTCGACCTACAACATCCCGATGGCCCTGCGGCTGGGGGGCCGGCTCGACCAGGAGGCGCTGAACTCGGCGCTGCGGGACGCGATCGGCCGCCACGAGGTGCTCCGTACGCGCTTCCCCATGGCCGACGGGGAGCCGTACCAGCACATCCTCGGCGTCGAGGAGCTGGAGTGGGAGCTGCGGGTGGCCGAGGTGGCGGCCGCGGATGTGGACGCTGCGGTCGCCGGTGCGGCGGGTTACGCCTTCGACCTGGCGGTCGATCTGCCGGTGCAGGCCTGGCTGTTCGCGGTCGGTGCGGACGAGCACGTGCTGGTCGTGGTGGTGCACCACATCGCGGGTGACGGCTGGTCGACCGGGCCGCTGGCCCGCGACCTGTCGGTGGCGTACGGGGCCCGGAGTGCGGGTTCGGTTCCCGAGTGGGAGCCGCTGCCGGTGCAGTACGCGGATTACGCGCTGTGGCAGCGCGACCTGCTGGGCGATGACCAGGACCCGGAGAGCCTGGTCTCGCGCCAGGTGGACTACTGGCGCCGCACGCTCGCCGGAGCCCCCGAAGAGCTGACCCTGCCCTACGACCACAGCCGCCCGGCGGTGCTGGGCAACCGCGGCCACGGCGTGCCGCTGGAGATCCCGGCCGAGGTGCACGCGCGCCTCGTGGACGTGGCCCGCGCCGAGGGCGTGACCATGTCCATGCTGCTGCAGACCGCGCTGGCGGTCCTGCTGTCCCGGCTCGGCGCCGGAACCGACATCCCCATCGGCGCGCCGAACGCCGGCCGTACCGACGAAGCGCTCGACGACCTCGTCGGCTTCTTCGTCAACACCCTCGTGCTGCGCACGGACCTGTCCGGGAACCCGACCTTCACCGACCTGTTCTCCCGGGTGCGGGAGACCGCTCTCGCGGCCTTCGCGCACCAGGACCTGCCGTTCGAGCGGCTGGTCGAGGAGCTGGCCCCGGCCCGCTCCCTCGCCCGCCACCCGCTGTTCCAGGTGACGCTCACGGTGCAGAACAACGCCGACGCGGCCCTGGACCTGTCCGGTCTCGCGGCGGAGGCGGTCCCCGCGGGGGCGCCGGTCGCCAAGTTCGACCTGGACGTGACCGTCGGCGAGGTGTTCGACGCCCAGAACCGTCCGGCGGGCCTGCGCGGCGTGGTCGTCGCGGCGGCGGACCTGTTCGACCGGGACACCGTCGAGCAGCTCGGTCGACGCCTCGGGACGGTGCTCCGGACCCTGGCCGCCGACCCGCGCACCCGTATCGGCGCCGTCGACGTCCTCGACGAGGACGAGCGCCGCCGGGTGCTGGTGGAGTGGAACGACACCGCGGCCGAGGTGCCGCGCGCCACGGTGGTGGAGCTGTTCGAGGAGCGGGTCTCCCGGGCTCCCGACGCCGTCGCGGTCGTGGCCGACGGCGCCGAGGTCTCGTACGCGGAACTCGACGCCCGGGCCGACCGGATGGCGCGCTACCTGGTGGACCGGGGAGTGGGCGCGGAGTCGCTGGTCGCGGTCGTGCTCGAACGCGGCGTCGACCTGATGGTGGCGCTGCTCGGCATCCTGAAGGCGGGCGCCGCCTACCTGCCCATCGACCCCACCTACCCCGCCGAGCGGGTCGCCTACATGTTGGACGACGCCGAGCCGGCCGTGGTGCTCGGCGCGGCGGGCACGGTCGGGGCCGTCCCCGCCTCCGCCCCGCTCGTGATCGTCGACACGGCCGAGTTCGCCCGGGCCCTGGACGACGCGGCGGCCCGGCCGTCGACGGCCGGGGACCGGCCGCGGGCGCTCGCGCTCCCCGCCTACGTGATCTACACGTCCGGATCGACGGGCCGCCCGAAGGGCGTGGTCGTCACCCAGTCCGGCTTCGCGAACACGGTCGCGGCACTGGCCCGGTTCGGCGCGGGCCCGGAGTCCCGCGTCGCGCAGTTCGCGTCGCTGAGCTTCGACAACTTCTGCCTCGAATGGTCGCTGGCCCTCACCTCGGGCGCGGCGCTGGTCGTGGTCCCCGCCGAGCGGCGCCTGGGCCAGGAACTCGCCGTGTTCTTCGCGGAGCAGGGGATCACCCACGCGACGCTGCCGCCGGCCGTGCTGGCCGGGCTGGAGCCCGGGTCGATCGCGCCCGGCGTCGTGCTCGAAGTCGGCGGTGAGGCGTGCTCGCCGGAGCTGGTGGACCGCTGGTCCGCCGGGCGCCTGATGTTCAACACCTACGGTCCGACCGAGACCACGGTGGACGCCACGGTGTGGCGCTGCGCTCCCGGAGCGCGCGAGGTGCCGATCGGCTCGCCCATCGGCAACGCCCGGGCGTTCGTCGTGGACGCCTTCCTGGCCCCCGTGGCGCCCGGTGTCGTCGGTGAGCTGTACCTGGCGGGAGCGGGACTGGCGCGCGGTTACGCGGGCCGCCCCGGACTGACCGCGGAGCGCTTCGTGGCGTGCCCGCACGGCGCGCCCGGTGAGCGGATGTACCGCACCGGCGACCTGGCCCGCTGGGACGCGGACGGCCGGCTGGTGTTCGTCGGCCGAGCCGACGAACAGGTCAAGGTCCGCGGCTTCCGCATCGAGCTCGGCGAGGTGCGGGCCGTGGTGGCCGGTCACCCGTCGGTCGAGCAGGCCGCGGTGATCGCCCGCGAGGACGTCTCCGGCGACCCCCGCCTGGTCGCCTACGTCGTGCCCGCCGAAGGCGCGGACCACGACGAGCTGTCGGCGGGCGTGCGGGCCCTGGTGGCCGAGCAGCTGCCGCAGTACATGGTCCCGTCGGCGGTCGTGGTGCTGGACGCGCTGCCGCTGTCGGTGAACGGCAAGCTGGACCGCAAGGCCCTGCCCGTGCCGGAGTACGCCAAGGGCGAGGGCCGCGGCCCGTCGAACCTGCGGGAAGAACTCATGTGCGCGGCGTTCGCCGAGGTACTGGGGCTCGAGAGCGTCGGCGTCGACGACGACTTCTTCGGGCTGGGCGGCCACTCGCTGCTCGCGGTCCGGCTCGTCGAGCGGCTGCGGGAGCACGGCGTACCGGTGTCGGTGCGGGCGCTGTTCCAGACGCCCACCGTCGCGGGCCTCGCGACCTCCTCCGACGCGGAACTCGTCGTCGTACCGCCGAACGGCATCCCCGACGACGCGCGGACGATCACCCCCGACATGCTCCCCCTGGTCGACCTCACGGCCGCCGAGGTGGAGCGGATCGTCGCCACGGTGGACGGCGGCGCCGCCAACGTCGCCGACGTCTACCCGCTCGCCCCGCTCCAGGAGGGTCTGCTCTTCCACCACCTGCTGGCGGAGGACGGCGAGGACGCCTACGTGACCCCGATGGTGGTCGAATTCGTCACCCGGGACCTCCTGGACCGGTACCTGCTCGCCCTGCAGCAGGTGGTGGACCGCCACGACATCCTCCGGACCACGATCGTGTGGGAGGGCCTGCGCGAGCCCGTCCAGGTGGTGTGGCGCCGAGCCGCGCTGACGGTCGAGGACGTGCTCCTCGACTCCGGGAGCACCGATCCCGTCGCCGACCTGGTGGCGCTCGCGGGCTCGGCCATGGACCTGGGACGCGCGCCGCTCATCCGCGTGCACCTGGCCCCCGAGCCGGGCACCGGCAAGTGGCTGGCACTGTTCCGCGTGCACCACATGGTGCAGGACCACACCGGCATGGAGGTCGTCCTCGACGAGGTCGTCACGATCCTGTCCGGCCGGGCCGACACCCTGCCGGAGCCGCTCCCCTTCCGCGACTTCGTCGCACAGGCCCGCAACGGCGTCGAGCGCGAGGCCCACACCCGCTACTTCTCCGAGCTGCTGGGCGACGTCACGGAGACCACCGCCCCCTACCAGGAGCTGAACGCCCTCGGCGACGGCTCCGGCGTGGTCCGCGCCCGGCTCCGGTTCGCACCGGAGCTGGACGGCCTGATCCGCGAGGCCGCACGCCGCCTGGGCACCAGCCCGGCCACGCTCATGCACGTGGCCTGGGCCCGTCTGCTCGCCGCGCTCAGCGGCCGGCACGACGTGGTCTTCGGCACCGTCCTGCTCGGCCGGATGAACGCCTCGGCGGGCTCCGACCGGGTCGCGGGTCCCTTCATCAACACCCTTCCGATGCGCGTGCGCATCGACGGCACGACGGCCCGCGCCGCCGTCGTGGCGATGCGCGGCCAGCTCGCCGGACTGCTGGAGCACGAACACGCTCCGCTGGCCCTGGCGCAGCAGGCGAGCGGGGTTCCGGGCGACGCCCCGCTGTTCACCGCACTGTTCAACTACCGTCACAACAGCGCCCGTCCGCAGGACCAGGCCGAGAACTCCGCGCCGGGCGGCACCGAAGTCGAGGGCATCCGGCTGGTGTTCGGCCGGGAAGTCACCAACTACCCGCTCTCGGTCTCCGTCGACGACGACGGGGACGGCATCGGCCTGGCCGTCGACGCGGTGCAGACGATCGACCCCCAGGTCGTCGCCACACTGCTGCGCACCACCGCCGAGAACCTGGTCGCCGCGCTGAAGGACGAACTCAACGGCGGTCCGCGCCTGGCCCTGTCCGCCGTCGACGTGCTCGACGAGACCGAGCGCCACCACGTCCTGGTGGACCTCAACGACACCGGCCGCCGCACCGCGGCGTCGACCGTGCCCGCGCTCTTCGAGGCGCAGGTGGCCCACACCCCCGACGCGGTGGCGCTGACCGCCGCGGGCACCGAGCTGACGTACGCGCAGCTCGACGCCCGGGCGAACCGGCTGGCCCGACTGCTCCTGGACCGGGGGGTCGGCGCGGAGTCGCTCGTCGCCGTGGCCATGCCGCGCGGCGCCGACGCCGTCGTCACCCTCCTGGCGATCACGAAGGCGGGGGCCGCCTACCTTCCGGTCGACCCCTCCTACCCGGCGGAGCGCATCGCGTTCATGCTGGCCGACGCGGCGCCGGCGCTGCTGGTGACCACCGGCGGGACCGTCCTGCCGCCCCGGGCCCCGGCCACCGCGGCCGCGCCCGTCCCGTACCTCGTCCTGGACGCCGCGGAGACGGCCGCCGCGCTCGCCGGTCTGGCCGACGCCGCGCTCACGGACGACGAACGCTCCGCCCCCGTCCTCCCGGACAGCGGTGCCTACGTCATCTACACCTCCGGCTCCACCGGCCTGCCCAAGGGCACGGTCGTGCCGCACCGGGCGATCGACCGCCTGGTGCGCGACTGCGGGTACGTCGAACTCGGCGCCGGCGACGTCGTCGCGCACCTGGCCTCGGCGTCCTTCGACGCCGCGACCTTCGAGATCTGGGGCGCCCTGCTCAACGGCGCGACCCTGGCCGTCGCACCCTCCGGTGCGCTGTCCGTCGCCGAACTCCGCGAGTTCCTGACCACCCGCCGCGTCACCACCCTGTGGCTGACCGCCGGACTCTTCCACGAAGTGGTCGACCAGGACCCCGACATGCTGCGCGGCATCCACCAACTGCTGGCCGGTGGCGACGTCCTCTCCCACGCGCACTGCCGCGCCGTGCTGGACCGACTGCCCTCCGTCCGCCTGCTCAACGGCTACGGACCGACGGAGAACACCACCTTCACCGCCGTGCACGAGGTGCGGGCCGCCGACGTGGCGGGCAAGGCGGGCGTGCCGATCGGCACCCCGGTCTCCGACACCCGCGTGTACGTGGTGGACGAGTGGCTGAGCCCCGTGCCCGTCGGCGTGGTGGGCGAGCTGTACACCTCCGGCGCGGGCCTGGCCCGCGGATACGCGGGCCAGGCCGGGCTCACGGCGGAGCGGTTCGTCGCCTGCCCCTTCGAGCCGGGCGAGCGCATGTACCGCACCGGGGACCGGGCGAGCTGGGACACCGAGGGACGACTGGTGTTCGCCGGCCGCGCCGACGAGCAGGTCAAGGTCCGCGGCTTCCGGGTCGAGCCCGGCGAGGTGCAGGCCGTGGTGGCCGCGCACCCCGAGGTCGCGCAGGCCGCGGTGATCGTCCGCCAGGACGCCCCCGGGGACAAGCGGCTCGTCGCCTACGTGGTGTCCACGGGCGACCACGACGGCACCGAACTCACGGCGTCCGTCCGCGAGTACGTCACCGGACGGCTGCCGGAGTACATGGTCCCGTCCGCGGTGATGGTGCTGGACGCACTGCCGCTGACCGCGAACGGCAAGGTCGACCGCAGGGCCCTGCCCGCCCCCGACTACGAGGGCGGCGCCGCGGCCGGCGGCCGCAGGGCCGTCACCCTGCGGGAGGAGATCCTGTGCGGGGTGTTCGCACAGGTCCTGGGCCTGGAGAGCGTCGGCGTCGACGACGACTTCTTCGCCCTGGGCGGTCACTCCCTGCTGGCGACCCGGCTGATCAGCCGGGTGCGGACGGTGCTGGGCGTCGAGGTGGCGCTGCGCGCGCTGTTCGAGGCGCCGACGGTGGCGCGGCTCGCCGCGCGGCTCGACGGCGAGGACCGGGCCCGGGTGGCCCTGACGGCGGGCGAGCGCCCCGAGCGGGTGCCGCTGTCCTTCGCGCAGCGCCGCCTGTGGTTCATCGGGCAGCTCGAAGGCCCGAGCTCCACCTACAACATCCCGATGGCCCTGCGCCTGACGGGCGCCGTGGACACGGCGGCGCTGAACGCGGCGCTGCGGGACGTCATCGGCCGCCACGAGGTGCTGCGCACCGTCTTCGCGGTCGCCGACGGGGAGCCGTACCAGCACATCCTCGGCGTCGAGGAGCTGGAGTGGGAGCTGCGGGTGGCCGAGGTGGCCGCGGCGGACGTGGACGCTGCGGTCGCCGGTGCGGCGGGTTACGCCTTCGACCTGGCGGTCGATCTGCCGGTGCAGGCCTGGCTGTTCGCGGTCGGTGCGGACGAGCACGTGCTGGTCGTGGTGGTGCACCACATCGCGGGTGACGGCTGGTCGACCGGGCCGCTGGCCCGCGACCTGTCGGTGGCGTACGGGGCCCGTGGCGCGGGTTCGGTTCCCGAGTGGGAGCCGCTGCCGGTGCAGTACGCGGACTACGCGCTGTGGCAGCGCGACCTGCTGGGCGATGACCAGGACCCGGACAGCCTGGTCTCGCGCCAGGTGGACTACTGGCGCCGCACCCTCGCCGGAGCCCCCGAAGAGCTGACCCTGCCCTTCGACCGCCCCCGCCCGGCCGTGGCCTCCCACCGCGGGCACACCGCGTCCCTGGAGATCCCGGCCGAGGTGCACGCACGGCTGGTGGAGCTGGCGCGCGCCGAAGGCGTCACCACCTTCATGGTGCTGCAGGCCGCGCTGGCGGTCCTGCTGTCCCGACTGGGCGCGGGCACCGACATCCCGATCGGCTCGGCGCACGCCGGACGCACGGACGTGGCCCTGGACGACCTCGTCGGCTTCTTCATCAACACGGTGGTCCTGCGGGCCGACGTGTCCGGGGACCCGACGTTCACCGAGGTGCTCGCCCGGGTCCGGGAAGCCGGACTCTCGGGCGTGGCGCACCAGGACGTGCCGTTCGACCGGCTGGTCGAGGAACTGGCCCCCACCCGCTCCATGGCGCGTCACCCCCTCTTCCAGGTCGTCCTGACCATGCAGAACACCATCGAGGCCGTACTGGACCTCGGTGACCTCCAGGCCGGCCGGATGTCGGCCGGTCACACCTCGGCCAAGTTCGACCTGGACGTCCTCGTCGCCGAGGAGTTCGACGCCGACGGCGCGCTCGCCGGGTTCCGGGGGACGGTCACCGTCGCCGCGGACCTCTTCGACGCCGAGGCGGCGGGCCGGATCGCCGCCGCCTGGGCGCGCGTGCTCGACACCCTGACCGCCGAGCCGCAGGTGCGGCTCAGCGCGGTGGACGTCCTCGACGAGGACGAGCGCCGCCGGGTGCTGGTGGACTGGAACGACACCGCGGCCGAGGCGACCGCCGGTTCGGTGGCCGATCTGTTCGCGGCCCAGGCGGCCCGGACCCCCGACGCCCTCGCCGTCGTCTGCGAGGGCGCCGAGGTGACGTACGCGGAGCTGGACGCGCGGGCGAACCGGCTGGCGCACTTCCTGGTGGACCAGGGCGTGGGCGCGGAGTCGGTGGTGGGTCTGTGCCTGCCGCGCGGCGTGGAGACCATCGCCGCGATCCTCGCGGTGTGGAAGGCCGGGGCGGGCTACCTCCCGATCGACCCCGAACAGCCCGCCGAACGCATCGCGTTCATGCTGACCGACACCCGCGCCGTCCTCCTGCTCAGCACCGAGGACATCCTCGACGAGCTGCCCACCGGCAAGGTGCGCTCGGTCGCCGTGGACGGGACCCTGGTCACGATGCAGCTGGGGATGGCCCCGGACACCGCGCCGGACGTCACCGCGGCGCCGGACGAGCTGGCCTACGTCATCTACACCTCCGGCTCCACGGGCCGGCCCAAGGGCGTCGCGATCACGCACGGCTCCCTGACCAACTACGTCGCCAACGTCCCGGAACGGATCGGGTTCGGCGAACCCGGCGGGCGCTACGCGCTGCTCCAGGCCCAGGCCACCGACCTCGGCAACACCGTCGTGTTCGCCGGCCTGGTCTCGGGCGGCACGCTCTACGTCCTGGAGGAGGACGCCGTCACCGACCCGGTGGCGGTCGCCGACTACCTGGCCGAGCACCGCATCGACCACCTCAAGGTGGTCCCGTCCCACCTCGCGGCGCTGGGCAGCGCCGACGGCCTGACGAAGGTCCTGCCGAGCGGCTCCCTGGTGCTCGGCGGCGAATCCGCCTCGCCCGCATGGGTGAAGGAGCTCATCGAGGCGGCCGGGGAGCGCCGGGTGTTCAACCACTACGGCCCCACCGAAGCGACCATCGGCGTCGCCACCACCCGCCTGACGGCGGAGCAGGTGGCCGAGGGCGTGGTCCCCATCGGCAAGCCGGTGGCCAACACCCGCCTGTACGTGCTCGACGCCTCGCTGCGGCCGGTGGCCCCCGGCGTCATCGGCGAGCTGTACATCGCGGGCGCCCAGCTCGCCCGCGGCTACGTGCGCCGCCCGGACCTGACCGCGGAGCGGTTCGTCGCCTCCCCGCTCTCGGGCACCGGCGAGCGCATGTACCGCACCGGCGACCGCGCCCGCTGGACGGCGGACGGCCAGGTCGTGTACCTGGGCCGCGCCGACGACCAGGTCAAGATCCGCGGCTACCGCATCGAGCCGGGCGAGGTGCAGGCGGTCCTGACCGCGCACCCGCAGGTCGACCGGGCGGCGGTCGTCGCCCGCGAGGACGCCACGGGCGACACCCGCCTCATCGCCTACCTCGTGCCCGTGGACGAGGACGACGACCCGGCGGAACTCTCTGCGGCCGTCAAGCAGTTCACCGCCCAGCGACTGCCCGAACACATGGTTCCGTCGGCCTTCGTCACGCTGGACGCGCTGCCGCTCACGAGCAACGGCAAGCTGGACCGCAAGGCCCTGCCCGCGCCCGACTACGCCGCCGCGGCGGGTACCGGCCGCGGTCCCTCGACCGCCCAGGAGGAAATCCTGTGCGCGGCGTTCGCCGAGGTCCTCGGCCTGCCCACGGTCGGGGTCGACGACGACTTCTTCGACCTGGGCGGCCACTCCCTGCTCGCGGTGCGACTGGTCAGCCGCATCCGGGTGGTGCTCGGGGTCGAGGTCGAGATCCGGGTCCTGTTCGAGGCGCCCACGGTGGCCGGGCTCGCCGCCCAGCTGCACGGGGCCGACCGGGCCAGGGTGCCGCTGACGGCGGCCGAACGCCCGGAGCGCCTGCCGCTGTCGTCCGCACAGCGCCGCCTGTGGTTCATCGGGCAGCTGGAAGGCCCGAGCGCGACCTACAACATCCCCGTCACCGTCCGGCTCGCCGGCACGGTGGACGTCGCCGCGCTGAACGCCGCGCTGCGGGACGTGATCGCCCGCCACGAGGTCCTGCGCACCGTGTTCGAGACCGCGGACGGCGAGCCGTACCAGCGCGTCCTCGACCCGGCGGACCTGGCCTGGGACCTGAAGGTGGCCGAGGTGGCCCCGGCGGAGCTGGCCGACGCGATCGGCGAGGCCACGCGCTACGCGTTCGACCTGTCGAACGAGGCGCCGATCCGGGCCTGGCTGTTCCGGGCCGGGCCGCAGGACCAGGTCCTCGTGGTGACCATGCACCACATCGCGAGCGACGGATGGTCCACCGGACCGCTGGCCCGCGACGTGTCCGCGGCCTATGCGGCGCGCCGCGACGGCCGGGCGCCCGAGTGGCAGCCGCTGCCGGTGCAGTACGCGGACTACGCGCTGTGGCAGCGGGACCTGCTCGGTGACGACCAGGACCCCGACAGCGTCATCGCCGGTCAGGTGGAGTACTGGAGCCGGGCGCTCGCGGGCGCCCCGGAGGAGCTGGAACTCCCCTTCGACCGGCCGCGTCCCGCGGTCGCCGGATACCAGGGGTACCGCGTGCCCCTGGACGTGCCGGCCGAGGTCCACGAGCGGCTGCGGGCCGTCGCCCGCGCCGAGGGCGTGACCATGGCCATGGTGCTGCAGGCCGCGCTGGCGGTCCTGCTGTCCCGGCTGGGCGCCGGGAACGACATCCCCATCGGCGCGGTGAACGCCGGCCGTACCGATGAAGCGCTCGACGACCTCGTCGGCTTCTTCGTCAACACCCTCGTGCTGCGCACCGACCTCTCGGGGGACCCGACGTTCCGCGAGCTGCTGTCCCGGGTCCGGGACACGGGGCTCTCGGCCTTCGCCCACCAGGACGTGCCGTTCGAGCGGCTGGTCGAGGAGCTGGCCCCGGCCCGCTCGCTGTCCCGCCACCCGCTGTTCCAGGTGGCGCTCGCCGTGCAGAACAACGCCGAGGCGGCCTTGGACCTGTCCGGCCTGCGCGCCGGGGGAACCGGGGTCGCGGAGACCTCGGGGACCGCGGTGGCGAAGTTCGACCTCGACGTGAGCGTGGGGGAGACCTACGACGCGGAGGGCGCGCCGGCCGGTCTGCGCGGTGCGCTGATCGCGGCCGCGGACCTCTTCGACGCGGGCACCGTCGCCCGGTTCGCCGAGCGCCTGACGCGCGTGCTGGAGGCCGTCGCCGATGCGCCGGGACGTCGACTGAGCTCGGTTGACGTGCTGGAGGAGGTGGAGCGTCGTCGGGTTCTGGTGGAGTGGAACGAGACGTCTGCTGTTGTGGGTGAGGTGTCGGTCGCGGGG
>NZ_JBHWLC010000135.1:0-12079 GCF_042730635.1 Streptomyces sp. NPDC059917 | reverse complement strand
GGGGCGGCCGGGGCGGCCGGGGCGGCCGGGGCGGCCGGGGCGGCGTACGCCGTGCCCGCCAGGCCCGGGGCCGTCAGTATCGCCATCGCGCAGAGCAAGGTGAGCGCGGATGCGCCACGGTGTCGCTTCATGGTCCCCCCAGGCACCCGCGCCAGATCCCGTATCAGATCTGACTATTCATCAGTAACTTCGCACTGCCATCGGGATGGTGCCACGACTCGGCGAATTGCAACACCCTCCGTCGCACAACCCCGTGCCCACCGCGCGCCGCTCCACCCCCGAAGGGCCGTTCGAGCGTTCAACGGGCCGCCCCCGCCCCCGGTTCCCCGTCCGCCGCGCCTCACCCCAACGGGCGCAACGCGTCCCAACGGACCGTCAGTTCACCCTGCCGCCACCGCTTCGGCCCGTCCGTCAGCGGCCAGTCCACCGCCAGGGACCGCGCCGTACGGATCCACCGCTGCCGGGCGCCCAACGAGGCGTACGGGGCCGCCGCGGCCCACGCCCGGTCGAAGTCGCGCAGGAACGCGTGGACCGGTTCGCCCGGGACGTTGCGGTGGATCAGCGCCTTCGGCAGGCGCTCGGCCAGGTCCGAGGGGCGCTCCAGGGAGCCCAACCGGGTCGCGAAGGTCACCGTGCGCGCCCCCTCCGGGCCCAGCGCGACCCACACGTGCCGCCGCCCGATCTCGTCGCAGGTCCCCTCCACCAGCAGACCGTCGGGCGCCAGCCGTCCGCACAGGCGCTGCCACACCGCGGCGACCTGCTCCTCGTCGTACTGGCGCAGCACGTTGGCGGCCCTGATCAGCGCCGGCCGCTCGCCCCCGTCCAGCGGCACCTCGAAGCCGCCGTGCCGGAAGCTCAGCCCCTCGCGCTCGTACGGCTTCGCGCCCGCGACCCGGGCCGGCTCGATCTCGATCCCGACCACCCGCACCGCCGGGGCCACCGGCCGCAGCCGGCCCAGCAGCTCGACCGCCGTCCAGGGCGCGGCGCCGTAACCGAGGTCCACCGCCACCGGCGCCCCGGCCCGCCGCAGGGCGCCGCCGTGCTCGGCCGCGATCCAGCGGTCCATTCGGCGCAACCGGTTCGGATTCGTGGTCCCCCGGGTCACCGCACCCACGGGTCGGCTGGGAGGAGGAGTGCGTGCGGCCATGAGCCGAGGGTAAGCGGAGGGCGCGCGCTCGATAAAAATCCGGTAAACCGCCGGGATTCCTCGCGCCGCCCCGGAATGCGCGGGACGGTCGCGCGGGTTGCACTCCTTGCAGGGCGTGGGCCGCGCTCCGCGCTGCCCTGCCCGATCATGACCGTGTAAGCCGTACGAGCCCGAGTGAGAGGACCGCTCCTTGAGTCAGTACGTGTCCCGGCTCGGCGGCAGGCTCGCCGCCGCCCGCAGCACCCGCCACGACGCGCCCCGGCTGCGCCTCCCCGCCGTGGGCCACCACCGCAAACCGCGCCGGGTCGCGATGCTCAGCGTGCACACCTCGCCGCTGCACCAGCCCGGCACCGGTGACGCGGGCGGCATGAACGTGTACATCGTGGAGCTGGCCAAGCGCCTCGCCGCGATCAACATCGAGGTCGAGATCTTCACCCGGGCCACCACCGGCGGGCTGCCGCCCGTCGTGGAGCTGACCCCGGGCGTCCTGGTGCGGCACGTCGACGCGGGTCCCTACGAGGGCCTGGCCAAGGAGGAGCTGCCCGCCCAGCTCTGCGCCTTCACCCACGGGGTCATGCAGGCCTGGGCCGGACACCGCCCCGGCTACTACGACCTCGTCCACTCCCACTACTGGCTCTCCGGCCACGTCGGCTGGCTCGCCGCCGAGCGCTGGGGCGTCCCGCTCGTCCACGCCATGCACACCATGGCCAAGGTCAAGAACGCCGCGCTGGCCGAGGGCGACAGCCCCGAGCCCGCCGCGCGCGTCATAGGCGAGACCCAGATCGTGGCCGCCGCCGACCGCCTCATCGCGAACACCGCCGAGGAGGCCGACGAGCTGGTGCGCCACTACGAGGCCGACCCCGGCAAGGTGGCCGTCGTCCACCCCGGCGTGAACCTCCAGCGCTTCGCCGTCGGCGACGGCCGCGCCGCCGCCCGCGCCCGCCTCGGCCTCCCGCAGGACGCCGTCATACCCCTCTTCGCGGGCCGGATCCAGCCGCTCAAGGCCCCCGACATCCTGCTGCGCGCCGTCGCCGAGCTGGTCGACCGCGACCCCTCGATGCGGCGCAGGCTCCTCGTCCCCGTCGTCGGCGGCCCCAGCGGCAGCGGCCTCGCCAAGCCCGAGGGCCTGCAGAAGCTCGCGGCCCGGCTCGGCATCACCGACCTGGTCCGCTTCCACCCGCCGGTCGGCCAGGACCAGCTCGCGGACTGGTTCCGGGCGGCCTCCGTGCTGGTCATGCCCTCGTACAACGAGTCCTTCGGGCTGGTCGCGATCGAGGCCCAGGCCACCGGCACGCCGGTCCTCGCGGCCGCGGTCGGCGGGCTCCCGGTCGCGGTCAACGACGGGGTCACGGGGATCCTCGTACCCGGCCACGACCCCGTCGACTACGCGCGCGAGCTGCGCCGCTTCGTCGACGACCCGACGCTCACCGACCGGATGGGGCGCGAGGCGGCCCGCCACGCGCAGTTCTTCGGCTGGGACACCGCGGCCAGCGGCACGGCGGACGTGTACACCGCGGCGATGCACGATCATCGCCGTCACGTACGCTCCCACCATGGCTGAGACCGCGCCGACGGAGATCATCGAGAGCACGCTGGACGAGGCCGGGCTGGAGTGGGAGAGCCCCGAGCCCGGCTCGTAC
The DNA here is from genome assembly GCF_042730635.1 of Streptomyces sp. NPDC059917. Taxonomy (NCBI): domain Bacteria; kingdom Bacillati; phylum Actinomycetota; class Actinomycetes; order Kitasatosporales; family Streptomycetaceae; genus Streptomyces; species Streptomyces sp. NPDC059917. The sequence continues at coordinate 9,292 of NZ_JBHWLC010000135.1, read as the reverse complement.
GTCGTCAAGCTGCCGGGCACGCGCAAGCTGTCGACCACCTGCTCCCTCAAGGTGGGCCGGCACTCGCTGTCGGTGAACGCCTTCGTCATCCGGCACCCGGACGAGAACGAACCGGCCGTCCACCGCTGGCTGCTGGAGCGCAACCTCAAGCTCTACGGCATGTCCTACGCCGTCGACCGCCTCGGCGACGTCTACCTGACGGCGCGGCTGCCGCTGGCCGTGATCACCCCGGTGGAGCTGGACCGGGTGCTCGGGGCGGTGCTGGAGGGCGCGGACGGGGCGTTCAACACCCTGCTGGAGCTGGGCTTCGCGAGCGCCATCCGCAAGGAGTACGCGTGGCGCGTCTCGCGGGGCGAGCCCACCCACAACCTGGACGCCTTCACACACCTGACGCGGCCCTCGGCCTGACCGCCCGCTCTCAGGCGGCGGCCGCGGCGGCGTCGGGCGTCGCGGCGTCGGGCGTCGCCGCGTCGGGTGCTGAGGCGGCCACGACCGCCTCCGTCCCCTCCTGCTCCCCGGCCTCCGGCAGGTTCCGCATCAGCAGCCAGTAGCCGAGGCCGGCGAGCGTGCCCAGGACCGCCATCGCGCCCCACAGCCAGCCCGCGCCGAGCCGGTCGATGACGAAGCCCGCCGACAGCGGGGCGATCAGCGAGGCCACCGCCCACGACATCGTGTACATGCCCTGGTAGCGGCCCCGGCCGTGGGTCGGGGAGAGCCGTGCGACCAGGCCCATCTGGGTGGGCGAGTTGATGATCTCGGCCACCGTCCAGACGCACACGGTCAGCGCGATCACGCCGAGCGAGCCGCCGAAGGCGGTCATCCCGAACCCGTACCCGGCCAGCAGGGCCGAGGCGACCAGCAGCTTCTGCGGGTCGCGGTGCTCGATCAGCCGGGTGACCGGGATCTGCAGCAGCACGATCAGCACCCCGTTGAGGGCGATGACCATGCCGTACTCGCCGGGGGTGAAGCCCGCGGCGCCCATCGACAGCGGCAGCCCGAACGAACCCTGCATGAAGATCAACGAGATCAGGAACGACAGCCCGACGACCCCCATGAAGCGGCCGTCGCGCAGGACGGTCCCCATCCCGACCGCCGGCTCCGCACCCCCACCGGCGCCGTCCGCGCCCTTGTCGGGCCGCGATTCGGGGAGCTTGACGTAGACGAGCACCGCGCAGACCAGCGTCAGCGCCGCCTCGCCGAGGAAGCCGGCGAGGTAGCTGTACTCCGCGATGAAGCCGGCGGCGGTCGCGGAGACCGCGAAACCGAGGTTGATCGCCCAGTAGTTGAGGGCGAAGGCCCGCACCCGGTCCTCCGGCCGCACGATGTCGGCCATCATCGCCTGGACCGCCGGGCGCGAGGCGTTGGAGGTCATGCCGACGAGCAGGGCGACGGCGGCGATCGCGGCCGGGTCCTGCATGAAGCCCAGCAGCGCGACCGAGAAGGCCGTGGAGAGCTGGGCGGCCATCAGCGTCGGCCGCCGCCCCAGCCGGTCCGTCATCACCCCGGCGACCAGGGAGGACACCACGCCGCCGAGCCCGTGCAGGGCGACCACCAGGCCCGCGAAGGAGGCCGAGTAGCCCCGGTCGAGCGTCAGGTACAAGGTCATGAATGTGGCGACGAAAGCCCCGAGCCGGTTCACCAGCGTGCTCGTCCACAGCCACCAGAACTCGCGCGGCAACCCCGAGACGCTGGCCCGCGCGGCCCGCCTCATCCTGTCAACGGACATACGGGATCCCCCTGGCTGTGTAAGTGGTGCCGCTGCGATCGGCACATTACGAGTCCGACCGCTCGGACGCCACTCGATTGACGCGGTACGTCAATCGGGGACCGTCCCGCGGCGCCCCCGACGAGGCCCGTCCGGCGCGCGCGTGGCCATCCGGCGTCCATTAGGCTCGTACGCATGGCCGACGCACCGTACAAGCTGATCCTCCTCCGCCACGGCGAGAGCGAATGGAACGCGAAGAACCTGTTCACCGGCTGGGTGGACGTCAATCTCAACGAGAAGGGCGAGAAGGAGGCGGTCCGCGGCGGTGAGCTGCTGACGGACGCCGGTCTGCTCCCCGACGTCGTGCACACCTCGCTCCAGAAGCGCGCGATCCGCACCGCGCAGCTGGCGCTCGAGGCCGCCGACCGCCACTGGATCCCGGTCCACCGCTCCTGGCGCCTGAACGAGCGCCACTACGGCGCCCTCCAGGGCAAGGACAAGGCCCAGACCCTCGCCGAGTTCGGCGAGGAGCAGTTCATGCTGTGGCGCCGCTCGTACGACACCCCGCCGCCGGCGCTCGAGGACGGCACCGAGTTCTCGCAGTCCGAGGACCCGCGCTACGCGGCCATCCCGCCGGAGCTGCGCCCCAGGACGGAGTGCCTCAAGGACGTCGTCGTCCGCATGCTGCCGTACTGGTACGACGCCATCGTCCCGGACCTGCTGTCCGGTCGCACGGTCCTGGTCGCCGCCCACGGCAACTCGCTGCGCGCCCTCGTCAAGCACCTCGACGGCGTCTCCGACGCGGACATCGCGGGCCTGAACATCCCGACCGGCATCCCGCTCTCCTACGAGCTGGACGCCGACTTCAAGCCCCTGAACCCGGGCGGCACCTACCTCGACCCGGCCGCCGCGGCGGCGGCCATCGAAGCCGTGAAGAACCAGGGCAAGAAGAAGTAACAAAAGCGATCATGCCCCCGACCTGCGCACACGGCGCGGGTCGGGGGCATTCGTTTGCCCTGGGCCCACTGTGGGCCCTCAGCTCGGGGAACCGTCCGGCCGCAGAGCCTTGCCGAGGGCCTGGCGCGCGCGGTCCCGGCTGGTGGGCATCAGGTGGGTGTACACCTTCAAGGTGAGTCCAGGGTCGGAGTGCCCCAGGGGCCGTCTTTGGGCCGTCAGGCGTGTTGGTGGCGCTGGACCGTGATGCGGAGCGCTACCAGCAGCGCGGCCGGAGCCGTCGCCTCTGGGGGTGCGCCTGTCCAGACCGCGAGTGCGGCACCAGCCGCCCCGATGATCAGGAACGGGGCCTCGCGCAGTGTGATGTCGATGGTCACTCCTCGCCGTGGCACCATGGGAGTCCTCCGTGGGTGTCTAGGAACTAGTCAAGGGTTTCGGGGCAGTGCATGGAGACGAAGCCGCCCTTGCCGGGGCGGCTTCTTTGATTTCCACGAGGGACTGTAGTGGGTCACTTCTACCTGTCACAAACCTGCTGGCAGGGTGGGTATAGCCGCAACGCGGTGGGCCATTAGAGTCGTCCACTTTCCTGCTGTCGGCGTGGCAGAGTTATGGCGTACGCCCCAACTGACCTGCGGAGAGGTGTTGAACATCCGTCCGGGTGAACCTAGCTAGCTAGCTAGCTAGCTAGGAATAAACCTAGGTTTCTTGCTCGTGCGTAAGAATTCTGGAAGTCGCGCATCGCGCGTATCTTCTGGAAGATTTCCGGTGAGATATCCCGGCTGAGAGTGCAGGGCTTTCCATCCGAGTTACGGTTGCCCGTACACCGCTGCCACGGCTTGTCGGGTCCGGGCTCGGCTCGATGGCATCAGGTGGGCGTAGACGCGGAGCGTGAGGCCGGGGTCCGAGTGGCCCAGGTACTCGGCCAGGGCCTTGACGTTCTCTCCAGCGTTCAGGAGCACCGAGGCGTAGAAGTGCCTCAGGGCATGCATCCCGTGTTCGCGGGCGGAGGCATAGGTCTGCTGCCCCTCCTCCCACTCTGCGATGACGCCAGCAGCCGCAAGGGCGGGTTCCACTGCTCCGGGTTGAACATGCTCCGCCATACATGGCCGCTCATCGGCGCTGTGAACAGGAGCCGCTTCGTCACAAACGGGCCGCCGACCACGCCCCACGGCAAGGTGACGGCCACCGGCGGACACCGCTTCATGTGCGCACGCAGCGCATCGGCCACCGGACCCGGCAGCGGGACGTCCCGGAGCTTGCCACCCTTCGGAGGGGCGAACGCAGCCTTGCTCCGGCTCAACTTGAGCTGCTGGACCACGTGCCCGGTGTCCGTATCGAAGTCGATCGCGTCCACGTCGATGCCCAAGATCTCGCCCTGGTGCCCAAGGGCATGAGCTGAACCCGAAGTCCGAGGTTCCCCACCTCACCGACATGCCTGCGGCGGGGGCGCTCCGACTCCGGGATGGACGGGGCACCGCTCGCGGGTGCGGGCCCGTGGAGGGTTGAGGCGGGGAACTCCCATCCCATCTGCCATCGGCCCAGGCAAGCCGAGCAGACACGGCACCGGGCGTCCAGGTCGTTCGTACAGTGGCGCGCTCCACCTGGACGCCCGGCACCGCGTCCGCTCCACATACGTGTGGGTCGACGGCGGACGGGATGGGAGTTGGGGCAGTGGTGGGTACAAGTAGGGGGCATGCGGCCCGTGACACCTCCCGGCCGAAGCCGCACCGCTGACTTCCCCTGTGCGGCGGGCCTTGAGCCTCAGGAGTAAAAGCCCGTCCAGTACTCACCGGGCGCCACAGTGAACGCGTCGGGCTTTTCAAGCCGGAGGACTTCATACCGCGCGTGGAAGGCGAGGAACGCATCCTGGAGAGAGCAGCCGAGATGCTTTCTCATGGCCTTGATGCCGTGGATGATGCGGCCCGCGAGGATCTCACTGTCAGCGACGCTTATGGAGGTCGCGGCGTTCTCGTTCATGCTGGCAAGATCGCACAGGGCAGGAACGGGGCGCTGCTGAGTTTTCGATCGCTGGGCCCCGGGCCGTCCCTGGGCCGTGGAACGGTGGCCAAGGGCGGCCGGGGGTGACGACCGCTGACCGCCCGACCGCAGGTCAGAGCCCCGGCGGCAGGCAAAGCACCAGGTCGGAGCAACAACCAGGGCAAGAAGAAGTAACCAGCGCGCCCCGGAGCCCCCGGCCCGCACCCACTCGGTGCGGGGCGGGGGCTCTTTCGTGGCTACATCGGCTCGAAGTGGAAGGAGCGGATGAAGCAGTTGCGCGGTTGGCCGATCGCGAACAGGACGCAGTCGAGCACGGAGCGGGCGTCCAGCGGGTCCTGCGGCGTGCGGGGGGCGTCGTCCCAGTCGGCGGCGAGCGGGTCGCCGTCGGTGAAGTCCGGCGGGTAGAGCGAGATGACGCGGACGCCCTCGGGGCGCAGGCGGTGGGAGAGGACGTCGGCGAAGCCCGCCTGGGCGGCCTTGGCCGCGTGGAACGCGGGGTGCGCCCGGGAGCGGTGGTCGCGGGGCTCCGCGGCCGAGGAGACCAGGTTGACCACGTCCGCGCCGGTGGAGGCCCGCAGCAGCGGCAGGAAGTGCTTGACCGTCAGGATCGTGCCGGTGGCCCCGGAGGCGATGGTGTCGGTGATCGCGTCGTCCTCCGCGTCCCACAGGTCGGGGCCGTGCAGGTAGCGGGCGCCGTTGTTGACCAGGACGTCCACCCGGTCGGTGCGGGCGGCCACCGCCCGCGCGAAGGCCCGTACGGAGTCCGGGTCGGCCAGGTCGCAGGCGAAGGCGTCGGCCTCGGCCCCGCTGTCGGCCGCCACCTCGTCGGCCACGCGTCGGGCTCCGGCCAGGGTGCGCGCGGACAGGAACACGCGCGCACCCGAGCGGCCCGCCTCCAGGGCCAGGGCCCGGCCGAATCCGCGCCCGGCCCCGGTGACCACGACCGTGCGTCCGGTGAGATCCCTGGTCATGCCCGTGCCCCTGGTGCCCCTTGTCGATCATCTGGCGATCATCGTGAGCGTACAGAGGGCGTACGGCGGACGCGCGGCGGGTGGTTCAGGGGCTCGGGTCCGTCCCGCGGGCCGCGATCCTGCGGTCCATCTCCGCGCGCCACGCGGCGGCGTTGGTGCCGTCCAGCTGGCCGGCGAAGGCGCGGCGGGCCGCGGCCACCAGGGCGTCCGGGGGGTTCGGGTGGGCGCGGCGGACCGCCCACAGGGCCGTCTCGGTCCTGTGGTCCAGACCCGTCTCGGTGCGGACGCCGCGGCCGGACAGCACCGCCGTCAGGACGCTGTCGAAGTTGCGGCGCAGCTGTTCCTCGCTGGGGCGGCCGTGGCGCACGGTCGTCTCCTCCTTCTCCTGCGGGCGGGCGGACGCGAAGGGCCCCGACCGGGATTCCGGCGGGGCCCGTCGCGTGCGGGTGACCAGGCGGTCGGGTTCAGCCGCCGCACTGGCAGGGCGCGCCCGACTGGCAGCCGCAGCCGCAGCCCGAGCCGCAGCCGCAGGCCGCGAGCAGGGGGAGCCGCAGGGCTTCCTGGGGCTGGTGCTCCTGCTCGGGCGTGATGGGGACGGGGGAATCGGACATGGTTCCTCCTCGCAGGCGTACCGGTCGTACTGCCTTTGCCTCATTCATGCCCAGCCGCACGGGCGCGTCAACGGCGCATCGGTGCAAGGTTGGTGACGCCCGATCAGGCGCCTTCGACCGCCGTCGGCGCCTGCAGCTCGTCCGCGTGCTCGCCCGTCACCAGGTACACGACGCGCTTGGCGACCGAGACCGCGTGGTCCGCGAAGCGCTCGTAGTAGCGGCCCAGCAGCGTCACGTCGACCGCCGTCTCGATGCCGTGCTTCCAGCGGTCGTCCATGAGGTGCTGGAAGAGCGTGCGGTGCAGCTGGTCCATCTCGTCGTCGTCCTGCTCCAGCTGGAGCGCGAGGTCGACGTCCTTGGTGATGATGACCTCGGCTGCCTTCGCCATCAGCCGCTGCGCCAGCTGCCCCATCTCCAGGATGGTCGCGTGCAGGTCGCGCGGGACCGCCGTGTCCGGGAAGCGCAGCCGGGCGAGCTTCGCCACGTGCTGGGCCAGGTCGCCGGAGCGCTCCAGGTCCGCGCTCATGCGCAGCGAGGTGACCACGATGCGCAGGTCGGTGGCGACGGGCTGCTGGCGGGCCAGCAGCGCGATGGCGCGGGCCTCCAGGTCGTGCTGGAGGTCGTCCACCTTCTGGTCGGCGGCGATGACGCTCTCGGCGAGCTTGAGGTCGGCGTCGAGCATGGCCGTGGTCGCCCGGCCGATCGCGGAACCGACGAGCCGGGCCATCTCGACCAGGCCTTCTCCGATCGAGTCCAGTTCCTCGTGGTACGCGTCCCGCATGGTGGGTGTCCCTCTCTTGCGTCGTGCCCGATCTTGCTCCGTGCCCGCGCCCGTCTTGCTCCGTGCCCGGGGGGCCGGGGCCTCTTGCCCCACGTTGACACGATCGGACGCGAACGCGTCCGACTCCGGCATCACAAGTGAATCAGCACCGTCGCCACGGTGAACTCTGGGCGACGAGTGTTCGAGGTGCCACCCGAACGGCTGTGGAACTCTCGTCGCACCTGCTTAACCTGGACACATGGACGTGAACGCGGCGGTCGCCGCAGCTGCAGCGATCGCCGGGTTGTGCACCGGTGTGATCGCCATGCTGGCGTTCCGCTGGAGCGAGCGCGACCAGGCCCGCCCCACGCGGAGCGCCATGCGCCCCGACATCAACGCGGTACTCCCGCCCGGAGTGGACACCGTCCTCTCCGTACTCCGCTCGTCCGCCGTCGTACTGGACGAGGGCGACGCCGTGGTCAAGGCCAGCTCGGCGGCGTACGCCCTCGGGCTGGTCCGCGGCGGCAAGCTGGCCGTGGAGCCCATGCTCCACATGGCCCGCGACACCCGCCGCGACGGCGAGATACGCCAGATCGAGCTGGACCTCCCGCGCCGCGGCACCGGCCGCGGCGAGGCCCTCGCGGTCTCGGCCCGGGTCGCCCCGCTCGGCTCCCGGCTGGTGCTGCTGCTGGTCGAGGACCTGACGGAGGCCCGCCGGATCGAGGCGGTCCGCCGCGACTTCGTCGCCAACGTCTCGCACGAGCTGAAGACGCCGGTCGGCGCGATCTCCCTGCTGTCCGAAGCCGTCATGGACGCGGCCGACGACCCCGAGGCGGTCAGCCGCTTCGCCGGGCGCATGCAGATCGAGGCGACCCGGCTGATCAACCTCGTCCAGGAGCTGATCGACCTCTCCCGGGTCCAGAACGACGACCCGCTGGAGGACGCCGAGCCGGTGCGGGCCGACACCCTCGTCGCCGAGGCCATCGACCGCTGCCGCCACACGGCCTCCTCGAAGCAGATCACCATGGCCGTCGGCGGCACCGCCGACCTGCGGATCTGGGGCAACCGGGGGCAGCTCGCCGCCGCCCTGGGGAACCTCGTCGAGAACGCCGTGAACTACAGCCCCGCCCGCACCCGCGTCGGCATCGCCGCGCGCCGGGTGAACGCGCCGGGTGGAGACTTGATCGAGATAGCCGTGACCGACCAGGGCATCGGCATCCCGGAGAAGGACCGCGAGCGCATCTTCGAGCGCTTCTACCGCGTGGACCCGGCCCGCTCCCGCGCCACGGGAGGCACCGGCCTCGGCCTCGCGATCGTGAAGCACGTGGCCGCCTCGCACGGCGGGGAGGTCACCGTGTGGAGTTCAGAGGGACAGGGCTCCACCTTCACCCTGCGGCTGCCGGAGGCCGCCGTACCGCCCTCCGCCGCAACCGCCGACCCCGCCCGACCCGTGCTCCAAACCGAACCAGCCATCCCTGCCCCGGAGGTCCTTCCGTGACCCGAGTGCTCGTCGTCGAGGATGAGGAATCCTTCAGCGACGCCCTGTCCTACATGCTCCGCAAGGAGGGCTTCGAGGTCGCCATCGCCGCGACCGGGCCCGACGGGTTGGACGAGTTCGAGCGCAACGGCGCCGACCTCGTCCTCCTCGACCTGATGCTCCCCGGGCTGCCCGGTACGGAGGTCTGCCGGCAGCTGCGCGGCCGCTCCAACGTGCCGGTGATCATGGTGACCGCCAAGGACAGCGAGATCGACAAGGTCGTCGGGCTGGAGATAGGAGCCGATGACTACGTCACCAAGCCCTTCTCCTCGCGCGAGCTGGTCGCCCGCATCCGCGCGGTGCTGCGCCGCCGCGGCGAGCCGGAAGAGGTGACCCCGGCGGCCCTGGAGGCCGGCCCGGTCCGGATGGACGTCGACCGGCACGTGGTCACCGTCGCCGGTGCCAAGGTGGACCTCCCGCTCAAGGAGTTCGACCTCCTGGAGATGCTGCTGCGCAACGCGGGCCGCGTACTGACCCGCATGCAGCTGATCGACCGGGTGTGGGGCGCGGACTACGTGGGTGACACCAAGACCCTCGACGTCCACGTCAAGCGCCTGCGCGCCAAGATCGAGCCGGACCCGGGCGCGCCGCGCTACCTGGTCACGGTGCGCGGCCTCGGCTACAAGTTCGAGCCGTAAACCGAACGCCGGCCCCGCGCGGGGGCCCATGCAGGAGGGGCGCCCCCCGGGTAGGGGGGGGGGCCGCCAGGGGTTCAGGGGGGGGGGCCGGGGGGGCCCGCTACAGTTACCGCGCGGT
>NZ_JBHWLC010000134.1:0-12639 GCF_042730635.1 Streptomyces sp. NPDC059917 | reverse complement strand
CTTGGCTTTCCGTGACGGGGTGGCCTGTCAAGGGTGGAGCGCAGCGACATCGCGTAGCGACGCGACCGTAGGGAGCGCCCTTGATGGGTCGGCCCACCCCGGAGAGACAGTTGAACTGGCGGGCAGCCCCCGGACCCCCACCGACCCCGCCCCAGCGAAGCCGCAGGCAAACGCGGCGAAGCCCCCGCCCACCGCGGCGAAGCCGCGCCGCCGACTCCCTCACCAGGACCCGGTGGCCCGCACCCCCGCCAGCAGCGTCGAGACCTCGTCCGTGTCCAGGCGGAGCGCGGCGCCGACCGTGGTCAGGACCTCTCGCTCGGCCGGGATGTACGGGCCGTCGGCCAGGGCGATGCGGGCGCCCTGGAGCAGCAGCGACTCGCGGCCCGGGCCCGCCAGGTGCGGGGCCAGGGGCTCCAGTACCTCGTGGAGTTCGATCGAGAGGGCGGCCCCGCAGCACTCCGGCCCCTCGTACAGCCCCAGCCGACCCTCGTCGGTGGCCAGTGCCTCGACGAGGGACTCCAGCTGCTCCTCCGTGCAGTCCTGGAAGCCCGCGCCCCGTACGACCCCCACGGCCGCCTCCAGGGCGCTGCGCGAGGACGTGCCGCCCGCCGCCAGGACCGCGAGGGTGACGGTGTGGACGGCGTCCCGCAGCATCGCCGAGAAGCGGGTGGTGGTGGGGTGGTCGAGCACCTCGGTGTCGTAGCGGTCGCGGCAGGCCGCGCACTCGACCACGGGGCCGACGGTGCCGCGCGGCAGCAGCGGCACGCCCAGCACGGTCAGCCGCCGACGGCCCGTGCGGCGCCGGTAGTTGCGGTCACCGCCACAGCTCGGGCAGAAGAACTCTCCGTCGCCCACGGTGTTCCAGGTGGTACGGATGCCCCACGCCAACAGCTTCCGGCCGGTCCCGCCCCGAACTGGCAGCACGTTCGCACCTCCGTAACGGTCCGGCAACATCGCCGGGTTGGCGTGATGTTAGCCACATCGGTGAGCATGCGTCAGTCGTGTGACAAGACAACATCGGTCGAGTCCGCGAGTTGGCCGAAGTGCGCTCTCGGCGGTACCCCCGGAATACCCCTCGTTTTCCGCCCGAATCCTCCCTCGTTCGAGGGACCCCGCCACGCACCGCGGCCCCGCCCCCTCGTGCGCGAGGGGGCGGGGCCGCGGTCCGGGACCGGCCTCAGCGACCGGCGCGGTTGACCGCCGAGATGACGGCCTTCAGCGAGGCGCGCGTGGTGTTCGCGTCGATGCCGATGCCCCACAGGACCCGGCCGTCGATGGCGCACTCGATGTACGAGGCGGCCTGCGCGGAGGCGCCCTCGCTCATCGTGTGCTCGGTGTAGTCCAGCAGGCGGGCGTCGATGCCGATGGCGGCCAGTGCGGCGAAGAAGGCCGAGATCGGACCGTTGCCGGTGCCCTCCAGCACGGTCTCCGCGCCGTCGACGACCGCTTCGACGGTCAGCGTGTCGGTGCCGTCCTTGTCCGTGGTCGTCTGGCCGGAGCGCAGCTGGATGCGGCCCCAACGGGCTTCCGCGTCCGCGCTGTTGGGCAGGTACTCGTCCTCGAAGATGGACCAGATCGCCTTCGGCGTGACCTCGCCGCCCTCGGCGTCGGTCTTGGCCTGGATGATCCGCGAGAACTCGATCTGCATGCGGCGCGGCAGGTCCAGCTTGTGCTCGTTCTTCAGGACGTACGCGATCCCGCCCTTGCCGGACTGCGAGTTGACCCGGATGACCGCCTCGTAGGAGCGGCCGACGTCCTTCGGGTCGATCGGCAGGTAGGGCACCGCCCACTCAATGTCGTCGACCGTCTTGCCCTGGGCGGCCGCGTCGGCCTCCATGGCGTCGAAGCCCTTCTTGATGGCGTCCTGGTGGGAGCCGGAGAAGGACGTGTAGACCAGGTCGCCCGCGTAGGGGTGGCGCGGGTGGACCTCCATCTGGTTGCAGTACTCGGAGGTGCGCCGGATCTCGTCGATCTCGGAGAAGTCCAGTTCCGGGTCCACGCCCTGGGAGAACAGGTTCATGCCCAGCGTGACCAGGTCGACGTTGCCGGTGCGCTCGCCCTGGCCGAACAGGCAGCCCTCGACGCGGTCGGCGCCGGCCATGACGGCCAGTTCGGCGGCGGCGACGGCGGTGCCGCGGTCGTTGTGGGGGTGGACGGAGATGCAGACGAAGGGGCGGCGGGTCAGGTTGCGGGCCATCCACTCGAAGCGGTCCGCGTGGGTCGAGGGCGTGGAGCGCTCGATGGTGGCGGGCAGGTTCAGGATGATCTCGCGGCCCTCGCCCGGCTGCCAGACGTCGCAGACGGCCTCGCAGACCTCCAGGGCGAAGTCCAGCTCGGTGTCGGTGAAGATCTCCGGGCTGTACTGGTAGCCGAAGACGGTCTCGTCACCCAGGATCTTGTCGGCGTAGTCCATGACCAGGCGGGTGCCGTCGACGGCGATCTGCTTGATCTGTTCCTTGGAGCCGCGGAAGACGACCCGGCGGAAGGTCGGCGCGGTGGCGTTGTACAGGTGCACGGTCGCGCGCTTGGCACCGACCAGCGATTCGACGGTGCGCTCGATCAGGTCCTCGCGGGCCTGGGTCAGTACGGAGATGGTGACGTCGTCCGGGATGGCGCCCTCTTCGATGATGGAGCGCACGAAGTTGAAGTCGGTGTCGCCGGACGAGGGGAAGCCGACCTCGATCTCCTTGAAGCCCATGCGCACCAGCAGGTCGAACATCTCGCGTTTGCGGGCGGGGCTCATCGGGTCGATCAGGGCCTGGTTGCCGTCGCGCAGGTCGGTCGACAGCCAGCGCGGAGCCTTGGTGATGCGGGCGTCCGGCCACGTGCGGTCGGGGATGTCCACCTGCTCGTACGCGCCGTACTTGTGGATCGGCATGCCGGAGGGGCGCTGCGTGTGCGTGGCGTTGGTGATCGGGGTGGGTCGTCCCGCAAAGGTGTGCTGAGTCATGGCGTAGGGCTCCTCGCGTGTCCACGTGATGTTCGCTGGGACGGCCGACAGGCAGTAAAACCGCAACACCGGACTCCGCGGGGAGGGGGTCGGCCTACGACTACAGGCCCTCGCCGCGGCAGCTAAGGAGAAGCAGCCCAAAACGCATGATGACCGCACCCTAGCCCAGCCGCGCGGCTGTGCGGGGACCTGTTTCAGTATGCAAGACCATGCAGTCCGTTTTGCACCACTTGCGAGCTATGCCTCTTACGGTGCGCCGAGGTCCGGGTGATCCGTCAACCCGGGTCCACCCGGTTTCAGACAGTCGAATGAATCATGGTTGCAGCTAGTGACACCGGCATGACCCAGTGCCACATTTCCCGGCATGGATGCCACACCTCAGCACCCCGTCTTCTGCACGATCGTGCCGCCGCACGTCCTCGACCGCATCGCACGCTCCGACGACACCCGGCGCGCCGACCTCGCGCAGCGCACCCTGGAACACGACTCGCTCCAGCGCACCCGGCGCCGCATCAACACCGTCCGCGGCATCGCCCCGGCCCTCGGCACCCCGCCGTCCGACACCCCGGCGCGGACCATCTACGACGCCCAGCACCACACCCGGCTGCCCGGCAAGAAGGTCCGCGCCGAAGGCGGTCCGCTGCACAAGGACGCCTCCGTCAACCGCGCGTACGCCGGCCTCGGCTCCACCTTCGAGCTGTACCTGAAGGCGTACGGGCGCCACTCCATCGACGATTCGGGCCTGCCCCTGAACGCCAGCGTCCACTACGGCGAGCACTACAACAACGCGTTCTGGGACGGCACCCAGATGGTGTTCGGCGACGGTGACGGCGACCTCTTCGTCGACTTCACGGTCTCGGTGGACGTCATCGGGCACGAGCTGACCCACGGCGTCACCCAGTACACGGCCAACCTGGAGTACTACGGCCAGTCCGGCGCCCTGAACGAGTCGATGTCGGACGTCTTCGGCTCGCTCATCAAGCAGTACTCCCTGGACCAGAACGCGCAGGAGGCGGACTGGCTGATCGGGGCCGGACTGCTCGGGCCCAACGTCAGCGGGGTCGCCCTGCGCTCCATGAAGGCCCCCGGCACCGCCTACGACGACGACGAGCTGGGCCGGGACCCGCAGCCCGCGACGATGGACGGCTACGTCAGGACGAGCGGGGACAACGGTGGGGTGCACATCAACTCCGGCATCCCGAACCACGCCTTCTACCTGGCCGCCACCGAACTCGGCGGCAAGGCGTGGGAGCGGGCCGGCCAGATCTGGTACGACACCCTCACGGGCGGCGAGCTGGCCACGGACGCGGACTTCGCCTCCTTCGCGCGCCTGTCGACGGCCGCGGCCGCCACCCGCTTCGGGTCGGGCGGCGCCGAACACGAGGCGCTCCTGAAGGCCTGGTCGCAGGTGGGTGTGCCGACCGCGTAGAGCCGGTAGACAGGTCCCATGCGGATTCTTGTGGTGCGGACCGGCGGCTTCGCGGGCATCGAGCGCCGGGTCGAGATCGACACGTCGGGCCTGCCCGACGAGGCGCAGTGGCAGGCCCTGGCGCGGCTCGCGCTGCGCCCGGGACCGCCGGGTCCCGCCGCCGACCGGATCCGGGACGGGTTCTCGTACCGGATCACGGTCGACGACCGGACGGTGTCGTGCCACGACCCGAACCTCTCCGACGCCCAGCGCCAACTGATCACCCGGGTCCTCAAAGAAGGTGCCTGACCAGGTCCTCTCTGTTTGGATGCCGGGATGACCTCTCGCGATGATCTCGACGCCCTCGAGCACTACTACGACACCGTGCCGCGGACCGGGGGTGCGCGGGCCGAGGACTTCGGCCCGCTCACCCTGTTCGTGCAGGAGGGCGACGGCTGGCCCTACTACGCGCGCCCGTCCCTCGCGGACGGGTCCGCGCCCGCCGCGAGCATCGCCGACGTCGCCCGGGTCCGCGCCCGCCAGCGGGAGCTGGGGGTGCCCGAGGCCTTCGAATGGGTGGCCGAAAACACCCCCTCGCTGCGCGCCGCCGTGGAAGGCGCCGGACTGCATGTTCATGCGCACCCGCTGATGGTTCTGGACCTGGACGAGGTACGCGTGCCCCCGCATCCGGAGGTCCGGATGCTCGATGCCGACGACCCCCTGCTGCGGGCGGCGGTGACCGTCCCGATGCTGGCCTTCGCGGCGCCCGGCACCGCCCTGGGCGAGGCGGGTCCGGCCGAACTGGCGGCCGCCGCCGCGGATCCGGCGAGCGGGGCCCGGCGGGCGCAGGTGGCGCGGCGCATCGACGCGGGCCTGAGCGGCATGGCGGCCGCCGTGCGGGGCGACGTGGTCCTGTGCTCGGGCCAGTACAACCCGGTGGGCACCACCGCCGAGGTCGTCGGCGTCGGCACCCTCCCGGCGGCCCGCCGCCAGGGGCTGGCGCAGGGCGTCACGGCGGCGCTGGTCGCGGACGCCCTGGCCCGGGGCGCGCGAACGGTGTTCCTCTCGGCCGGCGACGAGGACGTGGCCCGGATGTACGGGCGGATCGGCTTCCGCCGCGTGGGCACCGCCCTGATCGCGGAGCCGCCGCAGGAGGAGGAGGCGGCGGCGGCGGAGTAGCAGCCGCCCGCCCGCGGCGCGTTTGCCGAACCGGCAACAAACTTTGTCCCGGGCCGGGCCGCGGGCGCAGCATCGGCGGTGCAGGCAGCCACTCCGGCGCCCGGCACCCCGGCGCCCGTACAGCAGGAAGAGGCCCCCATGCCCGAGACCGCCGAAACGCCCGAGCAGGCGCACGCCCACCGGTCCCCCGCCGACCCCGCCGCCACCGGCGCGGAGTTCTGGGACGCCCGCTACCGCGAGAGCGAGCGCATCTGGAGCGGGAACGCCAACACGGTCCTGGTCCGCGAGATCGACGGCGTCGCCCCGGGCCGCGCCCTGGACCTCGGCAGCGGCGAGGGCGGCGACGCGGTCTGGCTGGCCCGCCGGGGCTGGCGGGTCACCGCCACGGACATCTCCGGCGTCGCCCTGGAGCGCGGCGCCGCGCACGCCGCCGAGGCGGGGGTCGGCGACCGGATCGAGTGGCAGCGCCACGACCTGGCCGAGTCCTTCCCGGCCGGCGAGTTCGATCTGGTCTCGGCGAGCTTCCTGCACTCCTACGGCGACTTCCCGCGCGAGCGGATCCTGCGCACCGCCGCCGCGTCGGTGGCCCCCGGCGGCGTCCTGCTGATCGTCGGCCACGCGGGCTGGGCCAGCTGGCAGGAGAACACCCACCCCGAGGTCCGCTTCCCGACGCCGGAGCAGGTCGTGGCGGAGCTGGAGCTGCCGGAGGGCGCCTGGGAGGTGCTCCTGGCCGAGGAACACGAACGGGCCCAGGACCGGCCTGACGGCCGGCCCGGGACCCGGACGGACAATGCGGTGAAGGTACGGCGCCTGCGCTAGGAGGCGTGCGCGGTCAGAAGCCGAGCTTGCGGAGCTGCTTGGGGTCGCGCTGCCAGTCCTTCGCGACCTTCACGTGCAGGTCGAGGAAGACGGGGGTGCCGAGCAGCGCTTCGATGTGCTTGCGCGACTTCATCCCGACCTCCTTGAGGCGCGAACCCTTCGGGCCGATGATGATGCCCTTCTGGCTCGGCCGCTCGATGTAGACGTTGGCGTGGATGTCCAGCAGCGGGCGGTCGGCCGGGCGGTTCTCGCGCGGGATCATCTCCTCGACGACCACGGCGATGGAGTGCGGGAGCTCGTCGCGCACGCCCTCCAGGGCGGCCTCGCGGATCAGCTCGGCCACCATCACCATCTCGGGCTCGTCGGTGAGGTCGCCCTCCGGGTAGAGCGGCGGGCTCTCCGGGAGCAGCGGGGCGATCAGGTCCGCCAGCAGCTGGACCTGGCTGTCGCCGACCGCCGAGACCGGGACGATCTCGGCCCACTCGAAGCCCAGCTCCGCGCCGAGCTGGCTGATGGCGAGCAGCTGCTCGGCCAGTGCCTTGGACTCGACCAGGTCGGTCTTGGTCACGATGGCGATCTTGGGGGTCTTCTTGATCCCCGCGAGTTCCTTGGCGATGAACTTGTCGCCGGGGCCGAGCTTCTGGTCGGCCGGGAGGCAGAAGCCGATGACGTCGACCTCGGACCAGGTGGCCCGCACGACGTCGTTCAGCCGCTCGCCCAGGAGGGTGCGGGGCTTGTGCAGGCCGGGGGTGTCGACCAGGACGAGCTGGGCGTCCGGGCGGTGCACGATGCCCCGGACCGTGTGGCGGGTGGTCTGCGGCCGGTTGGAGGTGATCGCGACCTTGGTACCCACGAGTGCGTTGGTCAGGGTCGACTTGCCCGCGTTGGGACGGCCGACGAAGCATGCGAAGCCCGCGCGGTGCGGGGCGGTGGGCTCGGGGGAACGATCGCTCATACGGGCCATTCTCCCCGATGCGGCTCCCAGCGCCGACCAGGCGGTGGCGAGCAGGACCGTCGCACCCGCCAGCGGGGCCCCCGACCAGGGGTGCGCGGCGTACCCGGCGCTCGCCCGGGCGGTGGTCCCGGGGGCCGTGGCGCGGACGGTCACGGTGGTCCGTTCGAGGGCGGGCGGGTCCGCCCAGTGCTCGGTGAACCGGACCCGCTGGCCGGGCAGCAGCTCGGCGCGGGCGGTCGCCGCGCGGTGCGACAAGGAGCGGCCGAAGGCTCCGCCGACGGCGAGGGCGGTCCGGGGGCGCAGGGTGACGTTCCCGAGGTTGTGGAGCGTGTACGAGACCTCGGCGCCGGAGCCCCGGCGGGCGACCGCGAGCCCCTCGACGGCCAGGGCGGGCGCGGTCGGCCCGGCGACCCGGAGGTACACCCGGGCGGCGACGGCCCGCTGCACGTCGATCCCCGTGCTCCCCGCGGCGCCGCCGGGCCGGTCCGCCAGCGCGACGACGGCCCCGGGGTGGTCCCCCGGCTCGGCCCGCTCGGGCACGGTCAGGGTGAACGGCACGCTGACCGACCCCCGGGCCGGCACGGTGACCCGGTCCTGTGCGAGCCGGGTCCAGGCCCCGGTGGCCTCCCGCGGCTCCTCGGGCCCGCGCGGGGCGAAGCCGCCGTCGCGGGCGGTGTTGTAGGCGTCGGCGGCGTAGAGGCGGAAGGTGAGCGGGGCGGGGGTGCGGTTCGTGAGGGTGACGGCGTCGGAGACGGTGGTTCCGGGGGCGGCCGCGAGGTAGAAGTACGGGCGCTGGGCGATCTTGTTGGCGGCGGGGAGGACGGACCACTGCCCGTTGTCGGCGGCCGCGGCGCCCCCGGCGGGCCCGAGCGCGAGCAGCAGCGCGCACAGCACGGCGCGCGCGAGCGCCGGGCCGCCCGGCCGGGCCCTGCGTGCGAGCGCCGCCCGCGCGCGGCCCCCGGTCACGACAGGGTCAGCGTGAGGACGGCCGTGTAGGCCCCCGGCGGGGTGTAGGGCGGCAGCCGGAGGGTGACGACCGCGTCCACGGTGAAGGTGCCGCCCGCCGCCGACGCGTCCGGGGTCGACGCCAGGACCGCCCCGCCCTCCCCGACCGTTCCGGCGCTGCCCGCCGCGCAGGTGCTGCGGCTCCCGGCCGCCGACACGCAGACCGGGGTCCAACTCAGCTCGGCGCCGGGGACCTTCACCCCGCCGGGGCCGGTGAAGTCCGTTACCTTGCCGATCAGGGACCAGCCGGCGGGGCCGCCGCGCGCGTCCTTGACGGTGACCGTGCCGATCCGCCCGGGGGCGGCGACCCCGTCGCCGTACGCGATCGCGCCGAGCGTGACGGACTCCCCGGCCTGGGTCATCGTCAGCGCCCCCGGTTCGACCGTCGCCGTCACCCGCTGCGTCCCGGCCAGCCGCTCCCGGGCGGGGGGCGGGTCCGCGAGGACTGTGTACGCGCCCGGGCCCGAGCCACGTTCCGCCGTCCAGGCCGGGCCCTCGTAGGCGACGACGGCGGTGGTCGTCCGGTCGGTGACCGGCAGGTCGGCCAGGACCGCGCCGAGCCGGTCCGCGGTCGCGGTGACCCGGTCGGCGGTGGGCGCGGCGCCCGCCCGCCCGGTGACGGTGACGGCCGCGCCCGGGGTGAAGCCGCTGCCGGTGACCTTGACCGCGGCGCCGGGCCGGCCGGACGCGCCGCCGAGGGCGACGGCGCGCAGGTTGGCGGCCGGCAGCGCCCCCGCCGTGAGCCGACCGGCCACCGGCACCACCGCCTTTTCGCCCGCCGCGGCCGGGGCGGGCGCGCAGGTGGTGTCGAGGTCGAGCAGGTGGGTGGTGTGCAGGGTGTAGGCGCCGGGGGCGAAGGTGGTCTCGCCCGGCGCGGTGACGGTGAAGGTGCCGGTCATGGTGACGGCGGGGAGGACCGCGCCCGCCGGCACCGGGTCGTTGGTCCTGGCCCCGACCACGGTCACCTCCCCCTGCTGCGCCCCGCCCAGCACGATCACGCCGGTGGGTGTCAGCACGTCGGCCGGGAGGTCGGTGGTGAGCGGGTTCACGGCCGGGGTGGCGGCCACCCGGTAGGTGACGGTGACCGTGTCGCCGACCCGGGGCGCGGGGTTGTCCACGGTGAGCACCGCGGTGGTGGGGCCGTCGGCGGGCGGCAGCCCGGCCTCCTGCGGCGGCACGCAGTGCGTGGGGAAGTCGACCTGGCCCGCCGGGGTCGGCTCCCCGCCCTCGGCGGAGGCCGGTGCGCTCAGCGCGCCACCCGCCGCGGCGGCGAGGACGGCCATGCCGACGGCCGCCGACCAGCCCCTGCTCCGCGTCCCTCTGCGCACCGCGACACCCCCGCTGTCCACCTCGGCAGGGGGCCATTCACGAGCGGGCGGCGGAAGATGTCAAGGGAGCGGCCCGACGTCACCTGATGGGCCATCAGATGACGTCAGGTTCGGGGTCCGCCATCCCACCTCCGCGCCCCCTCAGTCCCCTTCGCGCTGCCGGAAGGTCCGCCGGTACGCCGTCGGGCTCACCCCCAGCGCCGCCTGCACGTGCTTGCGCAGCGACTGGGCGTGGCCGAAGCCCGCCTGCCGGGCGACCTCCTCCATCGGCAGTGCGGTGCGCTCCAGCAGCTGCCGGGCCCGCTCCACCCGCTGCATGACGATCCACTGGCCGGGGCTGACCCCGGACTCCTCCCGGAAGCGGCGGGTGAACGTCCGTACCGACATGGCCTCCTGGCGGGCCAGATCGGTCAGCCGGACCGGCTCGTGCAGCCGGTCCAGGACCCAGGCACGGGCCGCCGTGGTGCTGGCCAGCTGCGGCCGCGGCACCGGCCGCTCGATGAACTGCGCCTGGCCGCCCTCGCGGTGGGGCGGCACGACGGTGCGCCGGGCCACGTCGTTGGCCACGGCCGCGCCGTGGTCGCGGCGCACGATGTGCAGGCACAGGTCGATCCCGGCGGCCACTCCGGCCGAGGTCAGCACGTCCCCGTCGTCCGTGTACAGCACGTCGGGATCGACCAGGACGGCCGGGAAGAGCCGCTGGAAGTGCGCGGCGGAGGCCCAGTGGGTGGTGGCGCGGCGGCCGTCGAGGTACCCGGCCGCGGCCAGGACGAACCCGCCCGTGCAGATGGAGACGAGCCGGGTGCCGGGGCGCACGTGCGCGAGGGCGGCCGCGAGCTCCGGGCCGAGCCGCCCCTCCTCGTAGACCGGGCCCAGCTCGTAGGAGGCGGGCACGACCACCGTGTCGGCGGTGGCCAGGAGCTCCGGGCCGTGGGCGACCTCGACGGCGAAGTCGGCGTCGGTGCGGACCGGCCCGGGCGCGAGCCCGCAGGTGAGGATCTCGTACAGCGGCCGGCCCGCCGGATCCTGGGCGCGGCCGAAGATCCGGTGCGGGATGCCCAGCTCGAAGGGCAGCAGGCCGGTGAGCGCGAGGACGACCACGCGGTGCGGTCGGCCGTGCGGTCCGGCGGGGTTCGTGGCCCGATCGGTCATGGCCCGATCGTAGCGAACCCTGTCGGTCAGGCCACTGGATCACGGCCTCCGGGGGCCGGAAGCTGTCCGTGTGACCCAGACAGCGCCCCTCCCCGGCAGCACCCCGCCCGACTCCGCCGCACCGGCTCCGGCCCCGCGCCCCGCCGGGCGGATCCACCGCGCCTGGTCCGTCGCCGCCGTCACCTTCGTGACGATCATCGGGGCCGCGGCCTTCGCCTCCCTGCCCGGTCTGCTGTTCGACCCGCTGCACGAGGAGTTCGACTGGTCGCGCGGCACGATCGGTTTCGCCGTCTCGGTCAACCTCGCCCTGTACGGGCTGACCGCGCCCTTCGCCGCGTCCCTGATGGACCGCTACGGCATCCGCCGGGTCGTGGTGGTCGCGCTGCTGGTGATATCCGGCGGCACGGCGGCCACCGTGTGGATGACCGCGTCCTGGCAGCTGGTGCTCTTCTGGGGCGTGCTCGTGGGGTTGGGCAGCGGCTCGATGGCGCTCGCCTTCGCGGCGACGGTGACCAACCGCTGGTTCACCGCCCGGCGCGGCCTGGTCACCGGCATCCTGACCGCGGCCGGCGCCTCCGGCCAGCTGGTCTTCCTGCCGCTGTTGGCCTGGCTGGTGGAGCACCACGGCTGGCGCCCGGCGGCGGTCACCGTCGCCCTCGCCGCGCTGGCCGTCGTACCGTTCGTCTGGCTGCTGCTGCGCGACCACCCGGCGGACGTGGGGCTCGCCCCGTACGGCGGGGAGTACGCCCCCAAGCCCGCCCCGGTTCCGGGCGCCGCCCGGCGCGCGCTCACCGTGCTCTTCAAGGCGGCCCGCACCGGTCCCTTCTGGCTGCTCGCCGGGACCTTCGCGATCTGCGGCGCCTCCACCAACGGCCTGGTCAAGACGCACTTCGTGCCCGCCGCGCACGACCACGGGATGCCGGTGACGGCGGCGGCCGGACTGCTGGCGGTGATCGGCGTCTTCGACGTGATCGGCACGGTGGCCTCCGGCTGGTTCACCGACCGCTTCGAGCCGCGCCGACTGCTGGCGGTCTACTACGCGCTGCGCGGGGTCTCGCTGCTCTTCCTGCCGATGCTGCTGGCGCCCTCGGTGCACCCGCCGATGGTGTTCTTCATCGTCTTCTACGGCCTGGACTGGGTCGCGACCGTCCCGCCGACGATCGCCCTGTGCCGGGAGCAGTACGGCGAGGACAGCGCGATCGTCTTCGGCTGGGTACTGGCCTCGCACCAGGTGGGCGCGGCGCTGGTGGCCTTCCTCGGCGGCCTGGCCCGGGACGCCTTCGGCTCGTACGACCTGGTCTGGTACGCCTCGGGGGCGCTGTGCGCGATGGCCGCGCTGATGGCGATGGTCATCCGGCGCCGCCGCGACCCGCTCGCACCGGCCGCGGTCGCGGCCGGCACCTGAGCGGAGCGCCTCGGCGCCGGTTCAGCCGGCCGTGATCGTGGACTTCAAGGTGCCGTCCGGGGCCGCCAGCAGGACGGGGGTGGCCGCGCCGCCGAGGTCGCGGACGGCGGCCCGGTCGGCCTCGTCCACGCCGTCGGCCGCGCTGACCACCGCGGCGGCCTCCAGGGACTGGGCGCCGCTGGCCACGGCCATCGCGACGGCCGTGCGC
This sequence comes from Streptomyces sp. NPDC059917, assembly GCF_042730635.1. Classification (NCBI taxonomy): domain Bacteria; kingdom Bacillati; phylum Actinomycetota; class Actinomycetes; order Kitasatosporales; family Streptomycetaceae; genus Streptomyces; species Streptomyces sp. NPDC059917. The sequence goes on along the minus strand of NZ_JBHWLC010000134.1, from coordinate 230 downwards.
AGCGCACTGAGCTTCAGCGACTCCAGCTCCACGGTCCCGGCGACGTACGTACGGCCCGTCTCGTCCCGGACCGCCGCCCCCTCGGGCACCGCGTTGCGGGCCCGGGCGCTGCGCGCCAGCGTGATGATCTTGCTGTCCTCGGGGCCGAGCTCGGCGCCGCCGTTGTCGTGATCGCTGTCCGTCATGCCGGAAAGCATAGGAGCGCCTCGGCGCGGCCGTGCAACCGCCCC
>NZ_JBHWLC010000133.1:0-13257 GCF_042730635.1 Streptomyces sp. NPDC059917 | reverse complement strand
CAGACACCGCCCGGCCCGAGGGCGGCGGCCGGGCGGCGCCCGGCGGCGCGCCCGCCCCGGCGCGCCAGTGGCCGATGCTGAGCGTGCTCGGGGCCACCGCCGCCGGGCTGCTCATCACCGCCTTCGGCTACTCCCGGGTCGGCTGCCTGTTCATCGGGGTGGCGCTGGTCGCCGCCGCGGTGATGCGGCGGGTGCTGCCGTCCGTGGGGATGCTCGCGGTGCGCTCCCGCTTCACGGACATGGTCACCTACGGCGTCCTCGGCGTCGCGATCATCCTGCTCTCGCTGGTCACGGAGCCGAAGCCGTGGCTGGAGATCCCGTTCCTGACGGACGCCGTGCGCTTCACGGTCCGCTGAGCCCGGGCCCGCCGATGCCCTGACCGCCCGGTGACCGGCCGCCGCCGGGTGCCGGGGCGCCCAGGGCCGCCAGGGCCGCCAGGGTCGCCGCGATGGCGGGCTGCGCCTTGGCGCCCGTACGGACCAGCGCCTCGATGGTCCGGCCGCGTCCGGGCAGGGTGAGGATCGCGGCGCCGGGCGGCGGGCTCCCGCACAGCAGCTGGGGCAGGATCGTCACCGCGTGCCCGGTGGCCACCAGCCACAGCGCCCCGCGCAGATCGCCGCAGTCGTGCTCGATCCGCGGGGTGAAGCCGGCGTTGCGGCACGCGTGCAGCAGCATCTCGCGGCAGCTGCTGGGCGCCGGCGCGGAGATCCACGCGTGCTCGCGCAGCGCCGCGAGCCCCTCCCGCGCCACGGCCGGCCGCAGTGCCTCCGGCAGCGCCAGGCAGAGCGGGTCGTCGAAGAGCGGCACCGAGGTGGTGCCGATCGCCGGCGGTTCGCCCAGCAGGTGGTAGTGGTAGGTGACGGCCAGGTCCAGCTCCCGCCGGCGCAGCCGCGGTACGGCGTCCTCCGGCTCGGCCTGCACGATCCGGGGCCGCAGCAGCGGATGGCGCCGGGCCAGCTCCGCGACGAGCGGCGCCGCGACCGGCCCCAGGGCGCTCGGCGCGCAGCCGATGCTCAGCTCTCCGCTGAGGTCGTCGTCGAGCGCGCGCACCGCCCCCTCGGCGCGTTCCAGCGCCGCCAGGACGTGCTCGCACTCGGCCGCGAGGGCCGCTCCGGCGGCCGTGAGCCGCAGCCCGCGCCCCTCGCGCCGCATGAGCGAGGCGCCCGCCTCCGACTCCAGGGCCCGCAGCTGCTGGGAGACGGCGGACGGGGTCACGCCGTGGAGATCGGCGACCGCGGTCACCTTTCCGTGTTGTGCCAGGTCACGAAGGATCACCATGCGCTTCACATCAAGCATGAGTTCATCTTAATGATGGTTGAAGCCTGAGTAGCTGGACTTCACTGTCTTTCCCGCGTCATCCTCGATCCATGAAGATTCTGCTGATCGGCGCGAACGGAACACTCGGACGAGCGGTCCACACGGCCCTGCGGGAGCGCGACCACGAGGTCGTCACCGCTTCCCGCAAGGACTCGGACTTCTTCGTCGACATCACCGACCCCGAATCCATCCGCTCCCTCTACGACCAGGCGGGCCCGGTCGACGCGGTCGCCAGCGCGGCGGGCAGCGTCCCGTGGAAGCCCGTGGGCGAGTTGACCACCCAGGACATCCGGGCCGGCCTCGAAGGCAAGGCCGTCAGCCAGATCGAGCTGGTCCTCCAGGGCCTGGAGCGGCTGCCCGCGCACGGTTCGTTCACGCTCATCACCGGCATCCTGGCCCGCGAGTTCCTGCTCACCGGCGCGGTCTCCTCCCTCGCCAACGGCGCCGTCGAGGCCTTCGTCCGCGCGGCCGCCATCGAGCTCCCGGGCCGCCAGCGGATCAACGCGGTCAGCCCGACCGTCTTCGAGGAGTCCATGGACGTCTACGGCGACACCTTCGCCGGATTCGACGCCGTCCCGGTGGCCCGGGCCGCGGCCGCCTACGTGAAGTCGATCGAGGGCCACCAGACCGGACAGGTCTTCCGGGTCGGATAATCACCCGGACCGGGATCATTCGCTGATCATCCGTTGCGTGGATAACCGCACTGCGTAAAGCCGAACCATGACCGTGCCTTCCCGGGTCCGCCCGGGGAATGCACAGTCGGTAGGTATCTCTGGAATTTTCCGGATTACGGAGGAGCAGTGATGAACGCAACGGATGACGGCTCGGGAACGGGCGCGACCCCCCGGGTACTGAAGATCGGGCTCGTCGGGGGATTGAGCTTCCCGTCGACGATCACCTACTACTACCGCATAAACCGCGAGATCAACAGTCGGCTCGGTCTCGCGCATTCTCCCCGCATCGCCCTGGAGAGCCTGGACTTCCAGCCGATGGTGGAGGCGATCGCGGCCCGGGACGGGGCATCGGTGGCCGGGCAGATCGCGGGCGCCGCGCGCCGACTGCAGGCCGGCGGCGCCGACTTCTTCGCGATCTGCTGCAACACCGTCCACGAGTACGCCGACCTGGTCACCGCGCAGACCGACCTCCCGCTCATCAACATCTGCAAGGTGACCGCGGCGGAGACCGAGCGCCTCGGCTTCACCAGGATCGGGCTGCTGGGCTCGGCCTTCTCGATGGAGGAGTCCTTCTACCGCGACGAGTTCACCGCCCGCGGCATCGAGGTCGTCGTCCCGGAGGCGGACGACCGGGCCTTCATGCAGTACTCCATCGAGCGCGAGCTGTGCACGGGCACCATCTCCCAGGCCACCCGCGACCGCTTCCTGCGGATCTCCAACGACGTCCTCGCGCAGGGCGCGCAGGCGCTCGTCCTGGCCTGCACCGAAGTACCGCTGGTGGTCCGGCCGGAGGACTTCGACGCCCCGGTGATCGACACGGTCCACGTGCACACCCAGGCCATCGTGGAGTACGCCCTGGCCCACGCCGGGGCGGCGGAGCCGGTCCCCGCCGCCGAGGCGGCCACCGCGGGCGCCGGGCGGGCGTGATGCGCGCCGTCCACGTCAAGATGACGGTCGCGACGGTCCTCCTCGGCTCGTACCTCGTCGCGAGCAAGCTGATCCTGCGCGAGGTGCCGGTCTTCACCGCCACCTTCGTGCGCCTGGTCGCCGCGGTCGTGGTGCTCGCCGTGTACGTGCGGCTGCGGCCGCCGGAGCGCGGCGGCGCGCGGCCCGCCCGGCCGGGGCGCCGCGACGCCGCGGTGCTCTTCGCGCAGACCCTGCTCGGGGTGTTCCTGTTCAGCGTGTTCGCCATGTACGGGGTGAAGTTCACCGGGGCCATCGAGGCCGGCGTGCTGCTCGGCATGGTGCCCATCTCGATCAGCCTGGTCGCCGTCGTCTTCCTCGGGGAGCGGCTGACCGGGCGGCGCGGGCTGGGGATCGCGCTGGCCGTGCTGGGGGCCGTGAGCATCAACGTGATGAGCGGGGGCGGGCGCACGGCCGGTGCGCACGCGGCGCTCGGCGTGCTGCTGCTCGTGTGCTCGGTGCTGTGCGAGGCGGTCTTCGTCACCTTCGGCAAGCTGCTGCGGACGCCCATCGCGCCCGCCCGGCTCTCGCTGATCCTGTCGGTGGCCGGGGCGCTGATGTTCCTGCTGCCGGCGGGCTTCGAGTCGCACTGGGGCGCCTCCCTGGCCGGGGTGGGGTGGCAGACCTGGGCCCTGATGGCCTACACCGGGGTGGCCATCAACGGCATCGCGGTCGTGCTCATGTACGACAGCCTCGACAGCGTGGACACCACGGTGGTGGCGGCCTTCACGGCGCTCACCCCGGTCAGCGGCGCCGTCCTGTCCGTCCTGCTGCTCGGCGAGCAGCTGCGCGCCTACCACCTGGTCGGCATGGTCCTGGTGGTCGGCGGGGTCTTCGTCGTGGCCAAGGAGAAACCGGCCGCGAAGAAGGAAAAGGAACCCGTCGAGCCGGTGGGAGAAGACCCGGAGAAATCCCCCGACAGACCTCCTGCGTATTCCGGCAATGCGGTTAGCTGAACCTTGAGGGCCCTTCTCCGGGGAGTCCCGGACACGGCAGAGTCTTGTTTAGGACGAGACTCTCAAGAAGGGAACGGTAACAATGGCCACTGCCCTTGCTGCCCCTCTCATTTCCGCCGTATCGGGTTCCTCGAATTCTTTTGACCAGGAACTCGCGAACGACCTGCTCAAGGCCTTTCCGCAGTCCGGGCCACACGACCGCGAAGTGCGGCTGAAGCTCTTCAAACGACTGCACGCCCACTACGTCGCCTACATGGCGGGGCCCGAGGACTTCTCCTCGATCCCCCGGCTCAACGGCGACCCGGGCATCACGGCGATCGAGGACGCCTGGCTGTCCTGGGAAGACGGCCAGGTGGACCCGGTCACGCTGCCGAAGACGGGCGCGGAGTTCCGCAGCTGGTTCCTGACCACCGCGGACCAGCACACCCAGCCCGAGTTCTGTGCCTACCTCGCCGACGAGGCCGACCTCAACGAGATCGCCCTCTTCTTCATGGGCGAGGAGCTCGTCGACAGCAAGTTCGACGACCTGATGGCCATGGTGCAGATCGGCACCCAGGGCCCCACCAAGCTCACCATCGCCGAGAACTACTGGGACGAGATGGGCGAGGGCAACATCGAGCACATCCACACCCGGATGTTCGAGCACTCCGCCCAGTACATGCGCACGCACCTGGCGAAGTCCGGCATCGACTACTCCAACCTGCAGTTCCCCGAGGCGTACGAGAACGCCTCGCTGCTCCTGCAGTACGGCATCCACCGCCACCTCAACCCCCGCGCCCTCGGCGCGATGGGCGTCCTGGAGCAGAGCGCCTCGCCGCGCTTCCAGGCGATGGTCGACGGCTGCCGGCGGCTCGGCGTCCCCGAGGACGTCATCGACTACCAGCGGATCCACGTCCACGTGGACGCCGATCACGGCGCCGAGTGGTTCGAGGGGGTCTTCGTACCGCTCGTGGACCGCTCGCCCGGTCTGCTGCGGGAGATCTCCCTCGGCGTGCTGACCCGGGTGCGCGTGGCCAACGGCTACTACTCGCGCATCTGGGACGCCATGAAGGCACTCCGCTAGCAGCCGGGGCCCGTCAGGGCCGGGACAGCCGACAGGGAACGTCGAGAACGGGTGGAATCGATGCCGATCGCAGAAATACCCCGGAAGCCGCAGCTCCTGTACGCACGGGCCCGCGTCACCGGGAACGACCAGACCGTCTACCTCATCAAGCTGTTCGTCGCCGCGGCGCTCGTCACCGCGGGCGTCCTGCTCACGGCGCAGGACGGACTGCTGCCCTCCGCGGCGGGCGTCGTACTGCTCGCCGCCGTCTACACGCACATGGTGGAACTCCAGCACCAGGCGTTGCACCACACCGCCTTCACCTCCGCCAAGCCGCACCGGATCGTGGGGATCCCGCTCGGGCTGCCGCTGCTCGTGTCGTACACCCACTACCGGGTGCGCCACCTCCAGCACCACAAGGCGCTCGGGACCCCGCAGGACTCGGAGTTCTTCGGCTTCGACACCCGGGCGCCCCTCACCTGGGGGATGTTGGCCCGCGGCGCCTTCGACTACTCGCGGCTGTACGTGATCGGCCGCGAGATCGTCCGCAGCTGGCGGGGCACCTGGGAGTACGACGCCGGGGACATCTCGGACCGCAGGCGCGGCGAGATCATGTCCGAGTACCGGTGGATGGCCGTCCTGCCCGTGGCCGCGGTGGCCCTGGCGCTGGCCGGCTACGGCGGACCGGTGCTGGAGGTGTGGCTGCTGCCGCTGCTCGTCGCGGCGCCGATGCACTTCTTCCTGGAGCTCCCGGAGCACATCCTGTGCGACACGGAGACCACGGACGTGCTGCGCAACACCCGCTCCATCACGGGCAGCTGGTTCAGCACCTGGTACACCAACGGCAACAACCTGCACGTCGAGCACCACGCGGCGATGACCGTGTCGATCAACCGGCTGCGGGCCCGGCACGACGAGGTCACCACCCTGGCGAAGTACGTCGACCGCAGCTACCCGGCGTTCTTCCTGTCGGTGGCGAAGGAGGCGATGCGCAACGCGCGGCGCTCGCCGGAAGCCGTGGCCGAGCAGGCCGAGGCCACCCGGCAGGTCCGTACGCCCGTGACCGTCCCGACGTCCGTACCGGCGCCGGTGTCGGTCGGGGCCGGAGCCGGGGCGCACCGCTCCCGGGAGGGGTCGGAATGAACCGGCGGCCCGTCCAGGTGCAGGGGCCGGCGATCCATCTGGCCGCCGCGGTCTCCGCCCAGCGGATCCCCGGTCTGATCAGCGCTTCCTTCATCGGCAGCCAGATCCGGCTGGAGGTCCCGGAGGCCGAGTTCAGCATCTGGGTCGGGGCGCACGGACCGGCCGGGCTGGAGCTGCGGATCGAAGCGGTGTTCCGGGAGCTGGGCCAGGACCGCGGACCGGGCGGCACCTGGTGGAACACCTGGGACCTCACGGTGGGCGACCCGGACGCCCCGGGTCCGGTGCTCGTGCCCGAGCCCGCCGGGCCGGACTGCCCCCGGGTGCGGGGGTGCGTACCGGCGGAGCGCACCGCGCGGGCCCTGTCCGGGGAGATCGCCGTGGCGCGCCGGAAGTTCGCCGACCTGCTGGCGGAAGCCGGGCAGCAGGGGCGGGCCGCGGCCTGAACGGTCGTCCGAACGGGTGCACCGGCCGGGGAAACCCGGCCGGTGCACCCGTTCGTGTGCCACGGACCACACGGACCCGGCGCATGGGCCGGGCCGGGGTCGGATAGCCTGACGGCGGATGTCTCTTCACGTCAAGATTCAGTGCGGATATGGAGCGGCGTCCGCCCGCACAGGGGGCGGGGACGCCCCACCGCCAGCTGTCCAACGGAGAAGGCCATGACCCGCACTCCCGTGAATGTCACCATCACCGGCGCCGCCGGCCAGATCGGCTACGCGCTGCTCTTCCGCATCGCGTCCGGTCACCTGCTCGGCCCGGACGTGCCGGTCAACCTGCGCCTCCTGGAGATCCCGCAGGGTCTCAAGGCCGCCGAGGGCACCGCCATGGAGCTCGACGACTGCGCCTTCCCGCTGCTGCGCGGCATCGAGATCACCGATGACGCCAACAAGGCCTTCGACGGCGCGAACGTCGCCCTCCTGGTCGGCGCCCGCCCGCGCACCAAGGGCATGGAGCGCGGCGACCTGCTCTCGGCCAACGGCGGCATCTTCAAGCCCCAGGGCAAGGCCATCAACGACAACGCCGCGGACGACATCAAGGTCCTCGTCGTCGGCAACCCGGCCAACACCAACGCGCTCATCGCGCAGGCCGCCGCCCCGGACGTACCGGCCGAGCGCTTCACCGCGATGACCCGCCTCGACCACAACCGCGCGATCTCGCAGCTGGCCGCCAAGACCGGCGCCGCCGTCTCCGACATCAAGCGCCTCACCATCTGGGGCAACCACTCGGCGACCCAGTACCCGGACATCTTCCACGCGGAGATCGCGGGCAAGAACGCCGCCGAGCTGATCGCCGACCAGGCCTGGCTCGCCGACGACTTCATCCCGACCGTCGCCAAGCGCGGCGCGGCGATCATCGAGGCCCGTGGCGCGTCCTCGGCCGCCTCGGCCGCCAACGCCGCCATCGACCACGTGTACACGTGGGTCAACGGCACCGCCGAGGGCGACTGGACCTCGATGGGCATCCCGTCGGACGGCTCCTACGGCGTGCCGACCGGCATCATCTCGTCCTTCCCGGTCACCACCAAGGACGGCAAGTACGAGATCGTCCAGGGCCTGGACATCAACGAGTTCTCCCGCGCCCGCATCGACGCCTCCGTGGCCGAGCTGGTCGAGGAGCGCGACGCGGTCAGCGAGCTGGGCCTCCTCTAGTCGCCCGGCTGGTCACACAGCCGCACCACGTACGTCCCTTGCGCCCCGGCCAAACCTGGCCGGGGCGTTTTGGCTCGCACCGGTGCTCTTTGGCTTGGATTCGACTGTCAGGGCAGGTGAAAGACCCCTAAGGTCGCCCGGTGACCGACCTCCCTGTTCCCCACCAGCCCACACCCGCCGACCGCGGCGGCGGCGCCGGTGACGACGTCCGGGGCGGCCGCTCCCCGGTGCACCCGGCGCTCAGCGAAGCGGGCCGCATGCTGTGCGCGGGCACCTACATAGACGCCGGCTACCGCGACCAGGTGATCAACGAGCTGTACGTCCACGAGGAGCGCATCGTCGCCCCCTCGTACGGCTTCGACGCCGCCCGCGTCCTCGCCCACGCGCTGCGCGCCCGCCGCGCGGAACTGGGCTGGGCCGCCGGGATGGTCGGCGCCTGGTTCGTCGGCATGATCCTCACCGGCGGCGCGCTCATCGCCCTGCTGCTGCCCTTCCTGCTCATGAGCCTGTCCGGCTGGCTGCGCGCCCAGGACAACCGCCTGGTGCGCATCCTGGGCATGGTGGTGCGGGTCTACACCTGGGTGCTGATGACGATCCTGATCGTCGCCCTCGTCGGCGTGGGGCTGGCCGCCGGGGACGCCTTCGGACCGCTGGGCGCCGTCGGCGCCGACGCCCTGCTGAACGGCTTCACGGGCTCCGTCACCGGTTCGGGCGACCCCTTCTCCTCCGGCTACGAGGACTACTCCGCCGGCTCCTCCGGAAGCCAGGCGTCCGCCGCGCTGTGGTGGGTGCTCGCCGTCTTCCTCGCCCTGGTCGCGCTCGTCTGGCTGCAACGCGGCCAGGCCGCCCGGGCCATCGCCGGGGAACTCTCCCCGCGCCGGTACGCCGACCTCGCGGGCGACCCCGCCGAGGCCGCTCCCGGCGAGCGCTTCGGCCGGATCCGCGGCCGGATCCGGGTCGAGCAGCACAACCCGCTGATCATGTACAACATCAACGACCCGTTCTGCGGCGCGGGCGAGCCCTTCCGCCCGTGGCACCTGTCCGTGGAGCTGCGCCCGCGCGAGGACCTCGGCCCCGACCGCAAGGCCGTCCCGCTCACCAACAGCGACATCGTGCGCCGGATCGTCCCGCTGCTGCACGCCCTGCGGGTGCCCTCGCCGCACGGCTCCCCGGCCGCGGAGGCCGCCGTACTGGACCGGATGCGCGAACTCGTCGTCGACGAGTGCGTGTTCCTGCCCGGCGGCGGGCTGCCGCACCGCGACGCCGTCCCGCTCACCCCGGACACCTGGGCCGAGCACATGGGCGCGGCCATCGAGGAGGGCGGCGAACGCCGCCGCCACTTCCTGCGCATCCGGGTGGGCGGCTGGGACGAGAACCTCGTCGTCACCCTCTTCGTCCGCGTCCACACCCAGGGCGGCATGATGATGCTGGAGGTCGCGCCGCACGTCCTGCTGCCGCTGCGCACCGTCTTCCAGAACGCCGACGCCGACGCCCACCGCTACCTCCACAACAACTGGCTCGGCAAGGCCGCCTGGGCGCTGCGCCACACCCCGCGCTCGCTCGCCTCCTCCGTCGTCATCCTCGGCCGCGGCATCGCCAGTTGGTGGCGGATCGTCACCGGCGGCCACGGCGGCGCCCTGCCCGAGGGGCCCGGACTCTCGGTGCGCGAACTCGCCTCCCAGGACAAGGGGTCGCTCTTCCACCTCATGGACCTCGACCGGTACTTGAAAACCGTTCAGGACCGGGTGGTGAGCGGTGTGACACTGGCCCTGCACGAAGCGGGCTGGCACACCGAGGAGTTCGCCCAGCGCGCGATCACCGTCGCGGAGGGCGGCACGTTCATCCAATCGGTGAACAACAGCGCCTTCAGCATCGGCGGCAGCGGACACACCAACACCACCAACCCGGGCAGGAGGAGGAGCAGCGGTGGCCACCAGCGGTGAGCAGGAGTACGGCCGCGAGCGCGACGGGAACGACGCCGGACGGCCCGTCCGGATCGGCGACGTCAGCGGGAGCAGCTTCAGCATCGGCGGCAGCAACGTCACCAACATCACCCACACGTTCCACCCCGGCGCGGCCGCGCCCGGCCCCGAGGAACTGCTGGAAGCGGTACTGGACCTGCGCGCCGCGCTGGTCCGGCTGCCCCGCGGCGCGGACCGCACCGCGCTCGACGCCGAGCTGGACGGGGTCGCGGCGGAGCTGGAGGACGCCGACGCCATCCGGCCCGGCCTGCCGGCGCGGCTGCGCGCGGCCCTCACCCGCTGGGCCCCGCTGGTCGAGCCGCTGAACGCGGCGACCGCGCTCGGCGCCCTCCTCGTGTCGCTGGGGGGCTGAGCCGTGGCCCCCGCCGCCCCGGGCGCGCCCCGCTGGGACCCGCAGGCGCAGCGCTGGGTCTGGGACCCCGCGCCCGCCGCGCCGTCCGCGGCGCCGCCCACCGCGCCGCCGACCGCCCCGCCGACGTTGCCCGCGCAGCCCGTAGGACCGCCCGCGCAGCCGCCCGCCGCGCCCCCGTACGACGCGGCGCCCGCGCACCCGGGGTACGGTCCGCCGGACCCCGCGACGCTGCCGCCGCTCCCGCCCGCCTACACCCAGCAACTGCCCGTGCAGCAGCCCCCGTACGGGCCGCCGCCGCTCGTGTACCCGGGCGGCGGCCCCGGCGGGGACGGGCCGCAGCGCCGCTGGATGACCCCGGCCACCGCGGGCATCGCGGTGGCCGCCGTGGTGATCGGCGCGGCCGCCGTCTGGTTCGTGCTGCGCGACACCGGCGGCTCGGCCCCGGACCAGGCGCAGGGCACCGCCACGCCCACCGTCTCGGCCCCGGCCTCCGGGGAACCGACGGGCACGCCGTCGGCGTCGCCCTCGGGAACGCCCTCGCCCTCGCCCTCGCCGTCCGCCTCGGCCTCGCCCGGCGCGAGTCCGGGCGCGAGCGGGTCGGCGGGCGAGCACGTGAGCGTGACCGACCCGAAGGGCTTCACGGTCGCGGTGCCCAAGGGCTGGAACCGTGACGACCCCGGCAACGGCATCTTCTACCGCTCCGCCGACCGCTCCTCGCTGCTCCAGATCTTCCAGGTGGTCGAACCGGAGCTGAGCCCCCTCGACGCGGTCAAGGGGGCCTCGGCCGACCTGCGCAACCGCACCAGCGGCTACTCCGAGATCAGGGTGGGCGCGGCCCCCGGTGCCTCGGGCGCCTACGAGCTGGTCTACGAGTACGACAGCGCGGAGTCGCACGGCCGCCGCCGGGGCGTCGAACGGGTCTTCTACGCCCAGGACGGCAACAAGTGGGCCCTGCTCTCCGCCGGACCCGCCGCCGAGTGGGACGCCGTCCAGGCCCACCTCGCGGCGGCCGTGGCGGCGTTCCACCCGTAGGCCGTACGGGTCGTGCAGGTTGAGGGGCTAGCTCTTGTACATGCCCGGGGTGTAGTGGCCCGGGACCAGGCGGGTGGTGACGCCGAACCGGTTCCACACGTTGATCGTCGCGATCACGGCGATCAGCTGGGCCAGCTCGGCCTCCTCGAAGTGCTTCGCGGCCGTCGCGTACACCTCGTCGGGAACGAAACCGTCCGTCAGGACGGTCACGGCCTCGGTCAGCTCGATCGCGGCCAGCTCCTTCTCCGTGTAGAAGTGCCGCGACTCCTCCCACGCGCTGAGCAGGACGATGCGGTCGACGCTCTCGCCCGCCGCGATCGCGTCCTTGGTGTGCATGTCCAGGCAGAAGGCACAGTGGTTCAGCTGCGAGGCACGGATCTTCACCAGCTCGACGAGGGCCGGGTCCAGGCCCTTCTTCGAGGCGATCTCCAGGGCGAGGACCGCCTTGTAGACCTCGGGGGCGAGCTTGGCGATCTGCATCCGGGGGGTGTGCTCGGGGGCGTGGTGGTCGTGTGCGGAGTGCTGTGCGTTCGTGGTCATGGATCCACCGTACGCACCGGGCGGCCCACCGCTATGGTCCATGTTCATGACGGATTCATGGGCCACTTTCGGCGCTGACCTGCATCTGGAACTGGTCGCGGGACGCGGATTGCGGGCCGGACTCACCGAATCGCTGCGCGAGGCCGCGCGCGGCGGGCGGCTCGCCCCCGGCACCCGGCTCCCCTCCTCCCGTACCCTCGCCGCCGACCTCGGAATCGCCCGCAACACGGTCGCCGAGGCCTACGCCGAACTGGTCGCCGAGGGCTGGCTCACGGCCCGCCAGGGCTCCGGGACCCGGGTCGCCGAGCGGGTCCGCCCGCGCCGGGCCGCGGCGCCCGCGCCGGTACGCCGCCCCGCGCGCCGGGGGCCCTCGTACAGCCTCATGCCCGGCTCCCCGGACCTCGGCGGCTTCCCCCGGGCGGCCTGGCTCAGCGCGGCCCGGCGGGCGCTCACCGACGCCCCGAACGAGGCCTTCGGCTACGGCGGCGACCCGCGCGGGCGGGTCGAGCTGCGGGAGGCGCTCGCCGGGTACCTGGCCCGGTCGCGCGGGGTCCACGCCGACCCCGAACGCATCGTGCTGTGCTCCGGCTTCGCGCACGGACTGCAGCTGATGACCCGGGTGCTGCGGGCGCGCCGGGTCCGGGAGACGGCGGTGGAGGCGTACAGCCTGGACGTGCACCGCGACCTCCTCGCGAGCGGCGGGCTGCGGACCCGGCCCGTGCCGGTGGACGACTGCGGGGCGCGGACGGCGGAGCTCGCCGGGACGGGGGCGGGGGCCGTGCTGCTGACCCCCGCGCACCAGTTCCCCACCGGGGTCGCGCTGACGCCCGGGCGGCGGGCGGCCGCCGTCGACTGGGCGCGGTCCACCGGGGGCCTGATCCTGGAGGACGACTACGACGGCGAGTTCCGCTACGACCGGCAGCCGGTCGGCGCGCTCCAGGGGCTCGACCCGGACCGGGTGGTCTACCTCGGCACCGCCAGCAAGTCCCTGGCGCCGGGGCTGCGCATGGGCTGGATCGTCGTGCCGCCGGGGCTCGTGGACGAGGTCCTCGCGGTCAAGGGCCGCACCGACTGGACCTCCAGCGCGCTGGACCAGCTGACGCTGGCGCAGTTCCTCACCTCCGGGGCGTACGACCGGCACGTGCGCGGCATGCGGCTGCGGTACCGGCGGCGGCGCGACGAGTTGGTGGCGGCGGTGGGGGAGCGGGTCGCCGTGTCCGGGATCGCGGCGGGGTTGCACGCCGTGCTGGACCTTCCCGGGGGGACGGAGAGGTCGGTGCTGCAGGCGGCCGCCTGGCACGAGCTGGCCCTCCAGGGGCTGGGGCGGTTCCGGCATCCCGATGCCGATCTGCCGCCGCGCGACGCCCTGATCGTCGGCTACGGCACCCCCTCCGACAGCGCCTGGACCCCCACCCTCAAAGCCCTGACCTCCACCCTCCCGTAGCCCGGCGCCGACCCAGCCCCGCCCGGCTCCGGCGCAGCCGATCCCGGCCCCGCCCGGCTCCGGCGCAGCCGATCCCGGCCCCGCCCGGCTCTGGCGCAGCCGAACCCAGCCTCGCCGGCGTTTGAGGCGCCGCCGGAGGCACCCCGGACCTGCGGGCCGTCAC
>NZ_JBHWLC010000132.1:0-13463 GCF_042730635.1 Streptomyces sp. NPDC059917 | reverse complement strand
GACGACACCACCCCCTGGACCTGCCACGCCACCGCCACCCTCACCACCAACCAACCCCCCACACCAGCCCATACACCCACCCCCAGTGCGTGGCCGCCCGCCGGAACCCACCCCATCGACCTCACCAACCACTACCAACACCTCGCCGAACGCGGCTACCACTACGGACCCACCTTCCAAAACCTCACCCACCTCTGGAAGAACCCCACCACCGGCACCCTCCACGCCACCCTCACCCTCCCCGACACCCTCACCGCCGAGGGCCATACCCTCCACCCCGCCCTCCTCGACGCAGCCCTCCACCCCCTCATCACCCACACCGGGAACGACAACCCCGACACGATCCAGATCCCCTTCACCTGGAACAACATCACCCTCCACACCACCCACGCCACCACCCTCCACGCCACCCTCACCCCCACCACACCCACCACCATCAACATCACCCTCACCGACCCCACCGGAACACCCACCCTCACCATCGACGAACTCACCCTCAGCACCATCGACCCCACCCGGCTCAGGGCGCTGCGCACCGACCGGCCGCCGCTGCACCACGTGGCCTGGAGCCGGATCGAACTGCCGGCGGCGGAGGGCGGGTTCGGAGCGCGTGCCGTCGTACTCGGTGACGACCCCTTCGGGGCCGCCGCCGCGCTCGGGATCGGGCAGGGGGATCCCGCTGGGGCCGAGTACCTGCTGGTCAGCAGCGTCAAGGCGGGCGGTTCCGCCGACGCCGCCTTCGTGGAGACCGAGCGGCTGCTCGCGCTGGTGCAGGACTGGCTGGCCGACGAGACGCGCGGCCGGTCCGTGCTGGTCCTGCTCAGCGGCAACGCCGTCGCCGCGCAGTCCGGTGAGCCCGTCGACCTCGCGGTGGCGGCGGCCTGGGGGCTGCTGCGCACCGTACGGTCCGAGAACCCGGGGCGGATCGTGCTGGCCGACCTCGACGACGCCGACGAGGCGTCCTGGTGGGCCCTGCCCGGGGCGCTGGCCTCCGACGAGCCCGAGCTGCGGATCCGGGGCGGACAGGTATACGTACCGCGCCTGGCCCCCGCCGGGGCTCCGGGCGCGCCGACGGGGCGGATCGACCCCGAGGGGACGGTCCTGATCACCGGCGGCACGGGCGCTCTGGGGGCGGTCGTGGCCCGGCACCTGGTGGCCGAGCACGGGGTGCGGCACCTCCTGCTGACCAGCAGGCGCGGGCCCGACGCCGACGGTGCGCGCCAGCTCGCCGCCGAACTCGAGGCGGCCGGGGCCGGGGTCACCGTGGTCGCCTGCGACACCGCGGACCGGGCGGCCCTGGCGGCCGTGCTCGACGCGGTGCCCGCCGCCCGCCCGCTCACCGCGGTCTTCCACGCGGCCGGTGTCCTGGACGACGGGGTCGTGCGCTCGCTGGACTCGGGGCGGCTGGCGAAGGTCTGGCAGCCCAAGGCGGCCGGTGCCTGGAACCTGCACGAGCTGACCGCCGACGCGCGCCCCGCCGTCTTCGTCCTCTTCTCCTCGCTGGCCGGTCAGGTCGGCAACGCGGGCCAGGCCAACTACGCCGCCGCCAACGCCTTCCTCGACGGTCTCGCCCAGCACCGGCACGCCCAGGGGCTGCCCGCCACCTCCCTCGCCTGGGGGCTGTGGGGCGCGATCGGGGAGCAGGACGGCATGGGCGCGGCCCGGACCGGACTCGGCGGGCTGTACGCGCTGACCGTCGCCGAGGGGCTCGGCCTGCTCGACGCGGCCCTCGCCGACGCGCGGCCGGTGCTGACCGCGGCCCGCTTCGACCTGTCGGCCCTGCGCACCCGTGCCGAGGCCGGAGGTGCGGCCCTGGCGCCGACGCTGCGCGGCCTGGTCCGTGCCCGGGCCCGGCTCGCCGCGGCCCCGGTGGCGGTGCCGCTCGCCGGGCGGCTCGCCGGGCTGGCCGAGGAGGAGCAGTACCGGACCGTGCTGAGCGTGGTCCGTACGACGGTGGCCGCCGTCCTCGGGCACGCGGACGCGGCGAGCGTCGAGGACGACCAGCCCTGGGTCGGATTCGACTCGCTGACCGCCGTCGAACTGCGCGACCGGCTCGGTGTGGTCACCGGTACGACGCTGCCCGTGACGCTCGTCTTCGACTACCGGACCCCGGCCGAGCTGGCCGGGTTCATCTGGGACACCGTCCGCCCGGAGGCCGGTGCGGAGCCGGTCCTCGCCGAACTCGACCGGCTGGAGGCCGCCTTGGCCGCCGCCCCGGACGAGGAGGAGCTGCGTCGAGCGGTCACCGGTCGGATGGAGGCGCTGCTGGCGGGCTGGTCGGCCCGGGCCCGCGGCGCGGGCGCCACGGACGCGGACGGTACGGACGCGGCCGCACGGATCGAATCGGCCTCGGCCGACGAGATCTTCGCCCTGATCGACCAGGAGTTCGGCACCCTCCCGCAGTGAACCGGCCGTGCGCCCCGGCCGTGAAGGCACCCCACTCCCACCCCACCCACCCCAGCCAGAGAACGGGATCACCATGACCGACGCACCGACCACCTGGAACGTACTCACCGACGACGACCCCGGTTCGGTGGTCCTCGCGGCCGACTTCGACTCGACCAGCCGCGCCGAGGCCCGTTTCACCGACCTCACCAAGCACCTCGCGTCCGGGCTCACCCTCTGGGAGACCATCCCGCAGGCCGTCGCCACCCGCCCCGACCTGCCCGCCGAGGCCTACGTGAAGCAGTGGACGGACGAGGTCAAGGCCAGCGGCCGCAGGGTCCGCGCCGTCCTCGGCTTCTGCGCGGGCAGCGTCTACGCGGCCGCCCTCGCCGAAGAGATCGAGAAGTGGCAGGGATCCTTCCCGCTGACCATCCTCTTCGACCCCGAGCGCGCCTCCGCGGCCAGCATGTACTGGCAGTTCCACAAGGTCGTCGGCCAGATGGCGCCGACCATCGGGGCCGCCGCCACCGGCGCCGCCCAGGACGCCGGACAGCGGGCCCAGGAGGACTGCCAGGACCTGGCCGACCTGGCCCGCAGGCTGCTCGTCCTCTACCACACCACCGCCACGAAGGCCTTCGACCAGCTGGGCATCGACGGCACCCGCCGCGCCGAACTCACCGAGACCGCGGGGGCGTTCCTGTCCTACCTGGCGACCGCCGAGCAGATCGAACCGGCCGCCGCCTGGCGCAGGTCGGTCGTCTTCACCTCCTCGACCCCCACCAGCGGCCTCAACGCGCTGCGCGCCCTCAACCCCGGCGCGTTCGACGACGTGGCCGCCGAGGAACTGCGCTTCGACACCGCCCACGTCGACCTGCTGCGCACGCCCGCGATCGCCGACGCCGTCTCCGCGCTCATCAAGGACCGCACCTAGGGCCGTGACCAGGGCCGTACCAGGGCGGCACCAGGACCGTGCCCAGCCCCGCACCAGCCTCCGAACGCGAAGGAATCCGGAATGCTCACCATCCCCAACACACCAGTGAACGGCCCGGTGCCCGCCGCGCTCATCGCGGCCAACCGCAAGGAGCAGGCGCTGTGGCTGCTGGAGCAGCTCGTACCGTCCGGCGCGGTGAACAACCTGTCCATCGTGTTCACCGTCGAGGGCGCACTCGGCGAGTGGGAGGTCCAGGAGACCCTGGACGCCCTGCTGCGTCGGCACGACACCCTGCGCACGGTCTTCTACGGCACCGAGGCCGGTCTGGTGAAGCGGGTCGTGCCCGCCGAGCACTTCACCGTCACCCTGGAGACCCGCGAGAGCGCACCGCAGGACGTGGCGGCGGAGATCGACGCCGCGGTCCGCCGCCCCTTCGCCTTCGACGGGCAGCCGCTGGTGCGCGCCGTCCAGCTGCAGGGCTCCGACGGGGACGTGCTCTGCCTCGTCGTCCACCACATCGTCTTCGACACGGTGTCCTCCGCGATCCTGCTGGAGGAGTTCACCGAGGTGTACGAGGCGGTCTCCGCAGGACTCGGGGTGCCCGACGCCCTGCTCGAGGTCCAGCCGGTGCTGCGCTCCGCCCCGTACGAGGAGGCCAGCCTCGAGTACTGGCGCGCGCACCTGAAGGACTTCGACCCGAGCGGGCTCGGCCTGTCCTGCGGCACCGAGGACGTACCCGAACCCACCCTCACCGGTGACTACGTCCTGCACTCCCTCTCGCCCGCCGCCCACGAGGCGGTGCGCCGCCTGCAGCAGGACGTGCGCGCCCCCGAGGCCGTCGTCCTGCTGGCGGCGTACTACCTGCTGCTCGCACGGCACGGCGCGGGACCCGACATCGTCGTCGGATCCCCCGTCAACGTCCGCGGCCCGAAGGCGCCCCGCGCCATGGGCTACCACGTCAACACCCTCCCGCTGCGCTCGCGCGTCGACTTCGGCGCCGGTTTCCGCGACCTCGCCGGGCAGGCCAGGGAGGCGTTCTTCGGTGCGATGACGCACACCGACGTGCCCGTCGACGCGCTGCTCCCCGAGGTCCGCCACACCGGGGCGACCTGGCGCAACACCGTCTTCCGGCACCTGTTCAACTACGTGCCCGACGCGGGCCGCGAACACTTCGAGCTCGACGGCATGCCGGCGCGCAGGCTCCTGGTCGAGAACGGCCACAGCAAGTTCGACCTGGAGTTCTTCTTCTTCTCCTCCCCCGAGGAGATCAAGATCCGGGGCGTCTTCTACACCGAGATCCTCAGCCGCACCGACACCGAGTTCCTCCTGGAGCGCTACGACGCCCTGCTCGTCGCCCTCGGCGAGGACCCCGACCGGCCGATGGGCGAGGTGCCCGTCTTCAGCGCCCGGGACACGGCCGTCGTCGCCGCGAACAACGACACCGCCCGCGCGCACGGCTCCGCCACCCTCCTGGAGGCCGTCGCCCGGAGCGCGCGCGCCACCCCCGGCGCCGTCGCCGTCGCCGAAGCGGACCGCGAGACCAGCTACGGCCGCCTGTGGGCCGCCGCCCTCGCCAACCGCGACCTGCTGACCGCCGCGGGCACCCGCCCCGGGGACGTCGTCGCCCTGGCCGGCCGCCGCGGCCCCGAGCTGGCCGCCGCCGTCCTCGGCAGCTGGCTCGCCGGAGCCGCGTACGTCGCCCTCGACCCCGACCACCCCGCCCAGCGCACCGCCTACCTGCTCGAGGACTCCGGGGCCACCGCCGTCCTCGTGGCCCCGGGCGTCGACATCGCCGTGGGCGCGGGAACGCACGTACGGGACATGGCGTCCGTCGGCGAGGAGGCCGGTACCGCCGTACCCGGGCCCGGGCAGCTGGACGCGCCCGCCGCGCCCGGCGCCACCGCCTTCCTCATCTACACCTCGGGCTCCACGGGCAAGCCCAAGGGAACGGTCATCACCCACGCGGGAGCCGCGAACGTCATCGCCCACTTCGCCGACGAGCTGTCCGCCACCGCCGCCGACACCACCCTGTGGCTGACCACCTTCACCTTCGACATCTCCTCCCTCGAGCTGTTCCTGCCGCTGGTCACCGGCGGCCGCGTCGCCGTCGCCCCCGACACCGCCCGCACCGACGGGGAAGCCCTGCGCGAGGTGCTCGGCCACCACCGGCCCGGCATCCTCCAGGCCACCCCCACCACCTGGCGGCTGATCGCCGACGCCGCCGCGGACCGGCTCGCCGGAGTGCGCGGGCTCACCGGCGGCGAACCCCTGCCGCCCGCCCTGGCCCGCAGGATCACCGCCGCGGGCGTCGAACTGCGCAACGCCTACGCGCCGTCGGAGACCACCATCTACTCCACCTCGGGCCTGGTCCCCGCCGACGTCACCCGCGTCGGCATCGGCACCCCCCTCTCCAACACCCAGGTGTTCATCACCGACGGGGCCGGGCGCGAACTGCCCGTCGGTGTCCGCGGCGAACTCTGCGTCGCCGGACACGGCGTGGCCGCCGGGTACCACCGGCGTCCCGAACTGACCGCCGAACGCTTCGCCGAACACCCGGTGCTCGGCCGCTACTACCGCACCGGAGACCTCGCCTGCTGGCTGCCCGACGGCGGCATCGAACTCCACGGCCGGGTCGACCGCCAGGTCAAGGTGCGGGGCAACCGCATCGAACTCGGCGAGGTGGAGTCCGTACTCCTCGAACACCCGGACGTGGCGGGGGCCGCCGTGGTCGTCGACGACACCCCGTCCGGCCCCGCCCTCGTGGCCTTCCTCGTCCCCCGCGAAGGGGCCCTCCCCGACGGCGACGGACCCGGCGGCCGCGGGCGGGACTTCGCCGCCCGGCTGTGGGAGCACGCCCGCGCCACCCTCCCGGGTGCCGCCATACCGCAGGAGTACCTGACCGTGGACGCCTTCCCGACCACCGTCAGCCAGAAGACCGACTACCTCGAACTGGGCCGCCTCGCGGCCCGGCGCCGCGCCGAACGCGCCGAGGGCGGCGGCGCGACGGCCGACGGCGGCGACGAACTGACCACCGGCCTCATCGGGCTCTGGTGCGACCTGCTGAACCGCTCCGACCTGGACTCCGGCTCCAACTTCTTCGCCCACGGCGGCCACTCGCTGCTGGGCGCCCAGCTCGTCCAGCGCGTCGAGAGCACCTTCGACGCCACCGTCCGGATGGTCGACCTCTACAACGACCCCACCCCGGCCGGACTCGCCGCCCAGATCCGCAAGCAGCAGGGGGACCAGCGATGACCGGCCAGGACCCGAAGCTGCTCGAATACCTCAAGCGGATGACCGTCGACCTGCGCGAAGCCCGCCGCCGCGTCGAGGAACTCGAGTACGCCCGCCACGAGCCCGTCGCCATCGTCGGAATGAGCTGCGCCTACCCCGGCGGCGCCGGTTCGCCCGAAGAGCTGTGGAACCTCGTCGACACCGGCACCGACGCCGTCGCCGGGTTCCCGCAGGACCGCGGCTGGGACCTCGAAGGCCTCTACGACGCCGACCCCGACACCCCCGGCACCTGCTACGCCCGCGAAGGCGGCTTCCTCGCCGACGCCGCGGCCTTCGACGCCGGACTCTTCGGGATCACCCCCAAGGAAGCCTTCGCCATCGACCCCCAGCAGCGACTGCTGCTGGAACACAGCTGGGCGGCCATCGAGCGCGCGGGCACCGACCCGCGCACCCTGCGCGGCAGCCGCACCGGCGTCTTCGTCGGCGTCATGTACAACGACTACGGCTCCCGGCTCAACCCCGCTCCCGAGGGTTACGAGGGGTACATCGGCGCGGGCAGCGCCGCGAGCATCGCCTCCGGCCGGATCTCCTACTCCCTCGGCCTCGAAGGCCCCGCCCTCACCCTCGACACGGCCTGCTCCTCCTCCCTGGTCGCCCTCCACCTGGCCTGCCAGGCGCTGCGCCGCGGCGAATGCACCACCGCCCTCGCGGGCGGGGTCACCGTCATGGCCACCCCGGGGACCTTCGTCGAGTTCGCCCGCCAGCGCGGGCTCTCGCCCGACGGCCGCTGCAAGTCCTTCTCCGCGGACGCCGACGGCACCGGCTGGGCCGAAGGCGTCGGCATCCTCTACCTCGAACGGCTCTCCGACGCCCGCCGCCAGGGCCACCGGATCCTCGGCCTGGTCCAGGGCAGCGCCGTCAACCAGGACGGCGCCAGCAGCGGGCTCACCGCCCCCAACGGCCCCGCCCAGCAGCGCGTCATCCTCGACGCCCTCGCCGACGCCAGGCTCACCGCCGCCGACATCGACGCGGTCGAGGCCCACGGCACCGGCACCAAACTCGGCGACCCCATCGAGGCCCAGGCCATCCAGGCCGTGTACGGCAAGGGCCGCGACACCGGCCGCCCGCTGCGGCTCGGCTCCCTCAAGTCGAACATCGGGCACAGCCAGGCCGCCGCCGGGGTCGGCGGCGTCATCAAGATGCTGATGGCCCTGCGCCACCAGACCCTGCCGCGCACCCTGCACGCCGAACGGCCCACCCCGCACATCGACTGGTCCGCGGGCACCGTCGAACTGCTGCGGGACCCGGCCCCCTGGCCGCACGGCGAACGCACCCGCCGCGCCGGTGTCTCCTCCTTCGGCATCAGCGGCACGAACGCCCACGTCATCATCGAAGAGGCACCGCACGACGCGGACACGGGTGCGGACACGGATGCGGACACGCACGCGCCCGACGGGGACCGGGCCGATACCGGTGCCCTGGCCTGGCCGGTCTCCGGCCGCACCCCCAAGGCCCTGCGCGAACAGGCCACCCGGCTCGCCCGCCACCTGGCCGACCACCCCGACCTGGACCGCGCCGAAGTCGCCCACACCCTCGCCGCAGGTCGCACCCCCTTCGAACACCGGGCCGTCGTCCTCGGCGAGGACACCACCGCCCTCACCCAGGGCCTCGCCAAGCTCGCCCGCGGAGGCAACGCCCCCCACCTGGTCCGGGGCGCCACCGACCCCGCCGCCAAGTCCCCGGTCGCCGTCCTCTTCTCCGGCCAGGGATCACAGCGCCCCGGCATGGGCCGCGCGCTGCACCGCCGCTTCCCCGCCTTCGCCGAGGCCTTCGACGCGGTCTGCGCCGAACTCGACCGGCACCTCGACGTCCCCCTGCGGGACGTCCTGTTCGCCCCCGACGGCCCCGACACCGCAGAACGCCGCGCCCTCATCGACCGCACCGCCTACACCCAGGCCGGCATCTTCGCCTTCGAGGTCGCCCAGTACCGGCTCCTCGAACGCTTCGGCCTGCGACCCGACTTCCTGGCCGGTCACTCCATCGGCGAACTCACCGCCGCGCACGTCGCCGGGGTCTGGACCCTGCCCGACGCCGCCGCACTGGTCGCCGCCCGCGGCCGGCTGATGCAGGCACTGCCCTCCGGCGGCGCGATGCTCGCCGTACAGGCCACGGCGGAGGAACTCCGTCCGCTGCTCGCGGGCCGCGAGGGCGAGGTCTCCCTCGCCGCCGAGAACGGCCCCGGCTCGGTGGTCGTCTCGGGCGACGCCGAGGCGGTACGGGAGATCGGCGAGGTCTTCGCCGCCCGAGGCCGCCGCACCAAGCAGCTCAAGGTCAGCCACGCCTTCCACTCGCCGCACATGGAACCGATGCTCGACGAGTTCGCCGTCGTCGCCAAGAGCATCGGGTACGCCGCCCCGCGCGTCCCCGTGGTCTCCAACCTCACCGGCGCGGGTGCCACCGCCGAACTGGCCACCCCCGAGTACTGGGTACGGCACGTCCGCGAGGCGGTCCGCTTCGCGACCGGCGTCGGCTGGCTGCGCGACCAGGGGGTCGCCACCTTCATCGAGGTCGGCCCCGACAGCGTCCTCGCCCCGATGGTCACCGAATGCCTCGCCACGGGCGCGGCCGCTCCGGCGAAGACCGAGGTCGTCGCCCTGGCCCGGCGCGACCAGCCGGAACCCGTCGCGTTCCTGACCGCGCTGGCCCGGATCCAGGTCCGCGGCAAGACGCTCGACTGGTCCGCCCAGCACGAGGCCCCCGTACGCTCCGTCGAACTCCCGCCGTACGCCTTCCAGCGCCGCGTCTACTGGCTCGACGAGGTGGCCCCCGCCGTACGCGCCCCCCGCACCGGTGGCGCCACCCGGCCCGGGGCGGCCACCGACGTCGGCCCGACCGGGGACGGCGACCCCGACGAGCCCGACACCGCGGCCCGGCTGCGCGCCGCCGCTCCGGAGGAACGGCACCCGCTGCTCCTCGCCGTCCTGCGCGACCTGGCCGCCGACGTCATGGGCATCGAATCGTCCGTGGACGTCAGCGCCCAAGAACCCCTGCTCGACATGGGATTCACCTCCCTCATGGCCGTCGACCTGCGCAACAAGGCGACCGAGGCGACCGGTCTGAACCTGCCGGCCACGATCGTTTACGACTGCCCGACCCTCGAAGCGATAGCGGGTTATGTGGACTCGCTCATGACCCAAGAATGAGGATGACCGTCATGTCGAAGGCACTGAACCCCTCCGTCGTTCCCGCCGACCAGAGCGACAACTCCATCGCTGTTATCGGTATGTCGTGCCGTTTTCCGGGTGCGGTGGGTGTGGGTGAGTTTTGGGATTTGTTGTGTGCGGGTCGGGATGCGATTGGTGAGGTGCCGGGGGATCGGTGGGATGTCGAGCGGGTCGGTGGGGTGCGTCGGGGTGGGTTCTTGGGGCGGGTGGATGGTTTTGATGCGTCGTTTTTCGGGGTGAGTCCTCGGGAGGCGGTGGCGATGGATCCGCAGCAGCGGTTGATGTTGGAGTTGGCGTGGGAGGCGTTGGAGGACGCGGGTGTGGTGCCGGGTTCTTTG
Organism: Streptomyces sp. NPDC059917; assembly: GCF_042730635.1. NCBI lineage: Bacteria > Bacillati > Actinomycetota > Actinomycetes > Kitasatosporales > Streptomycetaceae > Streptomyces > Streptomyces sp. NPDC059917. The sequence continues at coordinate 3,354 of NZ_JBHWLC010000132.1, read as the reverse complement.
CGTGGTGAGGGTGTGGGGGTTTTTGCGGGGGTGATGCAGGACGATTACGCGGCGTTGGTGCGTCGTGGTGGGGTGGAGGGTTTTGGTTCGTTTACTTCGACGGGTTTGCATCGGAGTGTGGTGGCGAATCGTGTGTCGTATTTCTTGGGGTTGTGTGGTCCGAGTTTGGTGGTGGATTCGGGTCAGTCGTCGGGTTTGGTGGCTGTTTTTCAGGCGTGTGAGAGTTTGTTGAAGGGTGAGTCGTCTTTGGCGTTGGCTGGTGGGGTGAATTTGATTTTGGCGCCGGAGTCGACGGTGGCGGTGGAGCGGTTCGGTGGTTTGTCGCCTGATGGGGTTTCTTATGTTTTTGATGGTCGGGCGAATGGTTATGTGCGGGGTGAGGGGGGTGGTGTGGTTGTTTTGAAGCGTTTGGGGGATGCGTTGGCGGATGGTGATGATGTTGTTTGTGTGATTCGTGGTGGTGGGGTGAATAACGATGGTGGTGGTGTGGGTTTGACGTCGCCGTCGGTGGAGGGTCAGGCGGGTGTGGTGCGTTTGGCGTTGGAGCGGGCGGGTGTGGCTGCGTCGGGTGTGGCGTATGTGGAGTTGCATGGGACGGGGACGCCGGTGGGTGATCCGGTGGAGGCTGCGGCTTTGGGTGCGGTGTATGGGGTGGGGCGTGGGGGTGGTTCGGGTGTGCCGTTGGTGGTGGGTTCGGCGAAGTCGAATGTGGGTCATTTGGAGGGTGCGGCGGGGGTTGTTGGTTTGGTGAAGGCGGCTTTGTGTGTGCGGGAGGGGCGGATTCCGGCGAGTTTGAATTTCGAGTCGGGTCCGGTGGGGGTTGATTTGGAGGGTTTGGGTCTGCGGGTGCAGACGGAGTTGGGGGAGTGGCCGGTGGAGGGTCGGCGGGTGGCGGGGGTGTCTTCGTTCGGGATGGGTGGGACGAACGCGCACCTGATCATCGAGCAGGCCCCCGAGGCAGAGGTGACGGCACCGGATCCGGGTGTGGCGGACGAGCTGGTGCCGTGGATCCTGTCGGCCCGTACGCAGGCCGCTCTGCGCGAACAGGCCTCCCGGCTGAGGGAGTTCGTCGGGGCGGACGCCTCGGCGCGTCCGGTGGACGTCGGGTTCTCGTTGGTGGCGACGCGGACGGCGTTCGAGCATCGTGCGGTGGTGCTGGGCGCGGGCCGTGCGGAGCTGCTGGCCGGGCTGGACCTGCTGGCCGCCGGTGAGTCGGGCGCGGGTGTCGTCCGCGGCTCGGCCGGGGTTGGTGGGACGGCGTTCCTGTTCACCGGGCAGGGGAGCCAGCGGGTGGGGATGGGGCGTGAGCTGTATGCGGCCTCGCCCGTGTTCGCCGAAGCCTTTGATGCGGTGTGTGCGGAGCTGGACGGGCATGTGGGTCGGTCGTTGAAGGATGTGGTGTTCAGCGATCCGGATGGGTTGTTGGATCAGACGCGGTTTACGCAGGCGGCGTTGTTCGCGGTGGAGACGGGGTTGTTCCGGGTCGCGGAGGCGGCTGGGGTGCGGCCGGATGCGTTGATCGGGCACTCGGTCGGTGAGCTGGCGGCCGCCCACGCGGCCGGGGTCCTGTCGCTGGCGGACGCGTGTGCGCTGGTCGCTGCGCGGGGCCGGTTGATGCAGGCCGCACGGGCGGGCGGGGCGATGCTCGCCATCGCCGCCCCCGAAGCCGACGTGACCCCGCTGCTGGTGGAGGGCGTCGATCTGGCTGCGGTGAACGGGCCTTCGGCCGTCGTCATCTCCGGTGACGAGGGCGCGGTCGAGACGATCGCGGAGCATTTCCGGGCCCAGGGTGTGAAGGTCAAGCGGCTCACGGTCAGCCACGCCTTCCACTCGCCGCACATGGACAGCGTGCTGGACGAGTTCCAGGCGGTGGCACAGACGCTCACCTTCCACGCGCCTTCGATCCCGGTCGTCTCGAACGTCACCGGTCTGGTTGCGACGGCCGAGGAGCTGACGGATCCCGCGTACTGGGCCCGTCACATCCGTGGCGCGGTCCGTTTCCATGACGGCCTCACCACCCTCCAGGCCCAGGGGATCACCACCTACCTCGAACTCGGCCCTGACCAGGTGCTCACGGCCATGGTCGAGGAAGGGGCCACGGCCGCGTTCCTGCGTGCGGGGAAGGCTGAGGACCGTACGGTCATCGCCGCGCTCGCGGCGGCGCACGCCAACGGCTCGGACGTGGACTGGTCGGGGCTGCTGGCCGGTGGGCGGCGGGTGCCGCTGCCGACGTACGCCTTCCAGCGCAAGCGGCACTGGATCGACGTCCCCGACCTCGTCACCGGCACCGCGGCCACTGCCGCAGCGTCCGACAGCAGCGACGACGAAGACCTGGGCAAGCGCGGCGAATGGGCCGCGCGGCTGGCCGGACGTACCGAGCGGCAGCAGCAGGCGCTGCTCACCGCGCTGATCGCCCGGCACACCGTGGAGATCCTCGGCTACGAGAGCGCGGACGAGGTCGATCCCGCCCTGTCGTTCAAGGACCTCGGCTACACCTCCCTGACCGCCGTCGAACTCCGCAGCCACCTGGCCGCCGAGACCGAGCTGGCCCTGCCCACCTCGCTCGTCTTCGACTACCCGACCCCCAACGCCCTGGCCCTGCACATGGTCCAGGCCCTGCTGGGCGCCTCCGACGCGGGCGTGTCGGCATACTCGGCCGTGCCCCTCGGGGCCCTCGACGAGCCGTTGGCCGTGGTCGGGATGGGGTGCCGGTATCCCGGTGGGGTGGCTTCGCCGGAGGACCTGTGGCGGTTGGTCGCCGATGGCGTGGACGCGATCGGCGGGCTGCCGGAGAACCGTGGCTGGGACACGGACGGGATCTACGACCCCGAGCGCGGGCTCAGTGGCAAGACGTATGCCCGGGACGGCGGATTCCTTTACGGCGCTGGTGAGTTCGACGCGGAGTTCTTCGGGATCAGTCCGCGTGAGGCGGCCGCGATGGATCCGCAGCAGCGGCTGCTGCTGGAGACCGCGTGGGAGACCCTGGAGCGCGCCGGAATCGACCCCGCCGGCCTGCGCGGCACGGACACCGGCGTCTTCGCCGGAGTGATGGCCCAGGACTACGGCCCGCGCCTGCACGAACCCGCCGACGGCTTCGAGGGCTACCTCCTCACGGGCAATACGGCGAGCGTGGCGTCGGGTCGGATCGCGTACACGTTGGGTCTGGAGGGCCCGGCGATCACGGTGGACACGGCGTGTTCGGCTTCGTTGGTGGCGTTGCACCTCGCGGTGCAGGCGTTGCGGCGGGGGGAGTGCTCGCTGGCGTTGGCCGGTGGTGCGGCGGTGATGGCGACGCCGGGGATGTTCGTGGAGTTCTCCCGGCAGCAGGGTCTGGCGGCGGACGGCCGCTGCAAG
>NZ_JBHWLC010000131.1:0-14182 GCF_042730635.1 Streptomyces sp. NPDC059917 | reverse complement strand
CCACCGCAGCGGTGGCGCCCCTCTCGCGTACCCGCGGACCCGAGGGCCCGGTCGTCCTAGAACTTGTTGCGCGGGGTGATGCCCAGCGACATGCCCGACAGGCCGCGCGCGCGGCCGCCCAGCTTGCCCGCGATCGCCCGCAGTGCGGCGCCGGCGGGCGAGTCGGGGGCGGCCAGCACCACCGGACGGCCGTCGTCGCCGCCCTCGCGCAGCCGGACGTCGATCGGGATCTGGCCCAGCACCGGCACCGTGGAGCCGATGGTCCGCGTCAGGCCGTCGGCGACCGCCTGGCCACCGCCCGTGCCGAACACGTCGACCATCTCGTCGCAGTGCGGGCAGGGCAGCCCGGACATGTTCTCGACGACGCCCACGATCTTCTGGTGGGTCTGCACGGCGATCGAACCGGCCCGCTCGGCCACCTCGGCGGCGGCCTGCTGCGGGGTGGTGACGACCAGGATCTCGGCGTTCGGCACCAGCTGAGCCACCGAGATCGCGATGTCACCGGTGCCCGGCGGCAGGTCGAGCAGCAGGACGTCCAGGTCGCCCCAGTACACGTCCGCCAGGAACTGCTGGAGCGCGCGGTGCAGCATCGGGCCGCGCCACACCACGGGCGCGTTGCCCGGGGTGAACATGCCGATGGAGATGACCTTCACGCCGTTCGCCGACGGCGGCATGATCATGTTCTCGACCTGGGTCGGCTTGCCCTCGACGCCCAGCATGCGCGGCACGCTGTGGCCGTAGATGTCCGCGTCCACGACGCCGACCTTCAGCCCGTCGGCCGCCATCGCCGCGGCGAGGTTGACCGTGACCGAGGACTTGCCCACGCCGCCCTTGCCGGACGCGACGGCGTAGACGCGCGTCAGCGAGCCGGGCTGGGCGAAGGGCACCTCGCGCTCGGCGGTGCCGCCGCGCAGGCTGCTCGCCAGGTCCTTGCGCTGCTCGTCGCTCATCACGTCCAGCGTGACGGCGACCGAGGTGACGCCCGGGACCCGCTCGACGGCCTCGGTGACGTTCTTGGTGATGGTCTCGCGCATGGGGCAGCCCGACACCGTGAGGTAGACGGTGACGGCGACCGCTCCGCCGTCGCCGACGTCCACCGATTTGACCATGCCGAGTTCGGTGATCGGCCGGTGGATCTCGGGGTCGTTCACCGTCGCCAGCGCGTCCAGGATCGCGTCCTGATCGGGCCCGGCGGCAGAGCTTGTGTCGGTAGCCATGCCCCGATGGTACGGCTCGGTAGCACGCCGTCGGTAAGCCCGTCAGCGGTCGCCTTCGTCACGTTCGGAGGGGAAGAGCCGCCGCTCGTCCATCTCCTTGATCAGATCCTGGAACTCCGACCGGATCCAGTCGCGGGTCGCGACCTCGCCGAGGCCCATCCGCAGCGCCGCGATCTCCCGCGTGAGGTACTCCGTGTCCGCGATGGAGCGCTCGTTCTGCTTGCGGTCCTGCTCCAGGTTGACCCGGTCGCGGTCGTCCTGGCGGTTCTGCGCCAACAGGATGAGCGGAGCGGCGTAGGACGCCTGGAGGGACAGCATCAGGGTCAGGAAGATGAAGGGGTACTCGTCGAACCGCCACGGGTCGGGCGCGAAGATGTTCCACAGCACCCAGGCGATGATGACGACCGTCATCCAGACGATGAACCGCCCGGTGCCGAGGAAGCGCGCCACCCGCTCCGACAACCGGCCGAAGGCCTCCGGGTCGTACTCGGGGAGCAGCCGCCGGCGCGCCGGGCGCGGCAGGTCCAGCCGCACGCGCGAGCGCGTCAGCGCGCTCGACCCGGTCGACTGTCCGGCCTTCATCCGCTCGGCCCGGCCCTCGCGCGCCTCGCGCTCGGCCCGGTCGTGCCGGTCCGCCCGCTCCGCCCGCACCCGGCCCGCGACCTCGTCCAGCCGGTCCGACAAACCGTGCTCCCGCCCGTGTTCGCGCGCCTGCGCCCTGGACTGCTCGCGGCGCTCCCTGATCTGCTCCCGGCGGCGCTCCCGCCCGGAATCGCGCCCCCGGTCAGTGCCCACGCCCGGCCTCCTCGGAGTGGAAGTCCGTCTCGCGCCAGTCGTCGGGCAGCAGGTGGTCCAGTACGTCGTCCACCGTCACGGCGCCCAGCAGCGAGCCGCTCTCGTCGACCACCGGCACCGCGACCATGTTGTAGGCGGCGAGGTAGCTGGTCACCACCGGCAACGAGGCGTCCGGGCGCAGCGGCGGCAGGTCCGTGTCCACCAGCGAGCTCACCAGCGTGAACGGCGGGTCGCGCAGCAGCCGCTGGAAGTGCACGGTGCCCAGGTACTTGCCGGTCGGCGTCTCGTCCGGCGGGCGGCACACGTACACCTGCGCGGCCAGCGCCGGGGACAGGTCCGACTGGCGTACGCGCGCCAGCGCGTCCGCGACCGTGGCGTCCGGCCGCAGCACGATCGGCTCGGTCGTCATCAGACCGCCCGCGGTGCGCTCCTCGTAGGACAGCAGGCGCCGCACGTCGGCCGCGTCGTCCGGCCGCATCAGGGTCAGCAGCCGTTCCTTGTCGTCCTCGGGCAGCTCCGAGAGCAGGTCGGCCGCGTCGTCCGGGTCCATCGCCTCCAGCACGTCCGCGGCGCGCTCCTCCTTGAGCTTGCCGAGGATCTCCACCTGGTCGTCCTCGGGCAGCTCCTCCAGCACGTCCGCGAGCCGGTCGTCGTCGAGGGCGTTGGCCACCTCGGCGCGCCGCTTCGGCGTCAGGTGGTGCAGGACGTTCGCGAGGTCGGCGGGGCGCATCGTCTCGAAGGTGGCGACCAGGTTCTCGGCGCCCTGGCCGTCCTCCTCCAGGGAGAAGCCGGTCACCCCCGACCAGTCGACGGTCAGCGTCTCGCCCCGGCGGCGCAGCGCGCCCGCCTTGCCCTTGCGGACGAAGATCCGGTTGATCTCCCAGTCGCGCCGGGCCGGGAGCTGCTGGATGGCCACGTCCAGGACGGTGACCTCCTCGTCGTCCGCGACGAGGCGCACCCGGCGGTCCAGCAGCTCGCCCAGGACGAGCCGCTCGGTGGGGCGCTGTTCGAAGCGCCGCATGTTGACCACGCCGGTCGTGATGACCTGTCCCGACTCCACGCCGGTCACCCGGGTCATGGGCACGAAGATGCGGCGCCGGCTGACCACCTCGACGACCAGGCCCAGCAGCCGGGGCGGGCGTCCGCCCACGCGCAGCATCGCCACCAGGTCGCGGACCCGGCCCACCTGGTCGCCGTTGGGGTCGAAGACGGGTACGCCCGACAGATGCGAGACAAAGATCCGCGGGGCGCCTGCCACCATCCGAGCGCCTCCTGGAGCGTCGATCAAGATTCCTGCCGCCCTCAGGCTAGCCCGTGCCGCCGCGAACCGCCCTGGTGGGGCGTTCCGGCCGGGCCGGGGTCGCGCACGTCGTGCGGGTACGCTGCCTGCTGCTCGCTGACGACCGACGAGAGGCACCTGCCCGTGACCGCCACCTTCCCTGCCGCACGGCTGCGCCGGACCACCGCCATCGGGGTCCTCTGCGCGGGTCTGGCCATCGCCGCCACGGGCTGCGGGGAGGACCCCGACAAGGGCACCAACGGGGTCGGCAAGCTGTCCGCGGACAAGATCGAGTCCAAGGCGCGCGCGGCCGCCTCGGAGGCCAAGGCGGTGCACCTGGCCGGCACCCTGGTCAGCGGCGGCAAGTCCTTCACGCTGGACATGAAGCTGAAGTCGGACGGCGGCTCCGGCGAGGTCAAGTCCAAGGACCACACCTTCCGGTTGCTGCGGGTGGGGGAGCAGCTCTACCTGAAGGCCGACGCGGCGTTCTGGGGGCAGTCGGAGGCGGCCGGCAAGCTCGGCGACAAGTTCGTCAAGGTCCCCGCGGCCGACCCCTCCTACAAGCAGTTCCGCGGCTTCACCGACATGCAGGTGCTGCTGGACGGGCTGCTCGGCCTCGGCGGGAAGCTCGCCAAGGGCGCCGAGTACACGAAGGTCGGCCCCACCAGGGCGGTCCTGCTCACTTCGGACGGCGGAAAGGGCGGCAAGCTCGCCGTCTCCCTGGAGGGCACCCCGTACCCGCTGCGGATGGAGCGCGCGGGCGGTGCCGGTCGGGTGGAGCTGACCGACTGGGGCCAGCAGTTCCCGTTGGCCGCCCCGGCCCAGGACCAGACCGTGGACTACGGGTCCCAGCTGCCCACGACCAAGGGCACCGGCACCGGCAAGAGCCCGGGCCCGGGCGCGAGCAGGAGCGGCGCCGCGGACGACGCCTCGACCGGCGGATCCGGCGGCCAGGGCGCGGACCCGGGCACGAGCGGCTGACGCCCCGGGGCGCGGATGTCGAGCCTCGCCGGCGTTTGAGGCGCCCCCGGAGGGTACGTCCGGAGCCCCCCCCCGGAGGGACTGGTCTAGGCGCGGGGCTTCTTGCGCTTCAGGAGGAGCTTCGGGAGGGCCGCCGGGGCGGGCAGGCGGGTGATGGCCGGGGACGGGAGCGGGGGCGCGGCCAGCGACGCGGCGGGCAGCTCGGTCGTCGCCGCCACCGGCTCCAACCGCAGCAGCCGGCACTCGCGCGCCCAGCGCTCGGTCATCCGCTCCGAATCGGGCGCGTTCAGCCGCTTGCCCTTGAGCTCGGCCACCGCCGCCAACCAGGGCTCGCCGTGCGGGGCCAGCTCGGTGACCGCGGCGGTCCAGGCGACCAGGCGACCGCCCTTGTCCTTGCTGCGCACGGTCACCTCGGCCGTCGCGCCGTCGGTCAGACCGGGGAAGGGCTGTTCGCCGGGCCCGTCGCCCAGGACGTGCGCCGCCCCGTCCACCCACGCGTGCCACAGGGCCCGGTCGGGCCCGCTGCCCCGGACCCAGATGAGGCCGGACTTCTTGGTGGCCTCCTCGACGAGGGCCAGGTCGAGCGTGCTGAGAGTCATGCGCACAGGGTAGCCAGCCGCGCGGACGGCCCCTACAGCCAGCCGTGGCGGCGCAGGGACCGGTGGATGGCGAAGCAACTGGCGGCGATGGCGGCCATCACCATCGGGTAGCCGTAGCGCCAGTGCAGCTCCGGCATGTGCTCGAAGTTCATGCCGTAGACCCCGCAGATCATCGTCGGCACCGCGATGATGGCCGCCCACGAGGTGATCTTGCGCATGTCCTCGTTCTGCGCGACCGTGGCCTGCGCCAGATTGGCCTGGAGGATCGAGTTCAGCAGTTCGTCGAAGCCGATGACCTGCTCGTGCACCCGGGCCAAGTGGTCGGCGACGTCGCGGAAGTACTTCTGGATGTCCGGGTCCACCAGCCGCATGGGGCGTTCGCTGAGCAGCTCCATCGGCCGCAGCAGCGGGGACACCGCCCGCTTGAACTCCAGCACCTCGCGCTTGAGCTGGTAGATCCGGCCCGCGTCCGCACCGCGCGGACTGCCTTTGGCGGGGGCGGCGAAGACCGCGCTCTCCACCTCGTCGATGTCGTCCTGGACCGCCGAGGCCACCGCGATGTACCCGTCGACCACGTGGTCCGCGATCGAGTGCAGGACGGCCGAGGGGCCCTTGGCCAACAGTTCGGGGTCGTCCTGGAGCCGGTGGCGCAGGCCCTTGAGGGAGCCCTGGCCGCCGTGCCGCACGGTGATGACGAAGTCCGGGCCGGTGAAGCACATCACCTCGCCGGTCTCCACGACCTCGCTGGTGGCGGTGAGTTGGTCGTGTTCGACGTAGTGGATGGTCTTGAAGACGGTGAAGAGGGTGTCGTCGTAGCGCTCCAGCTTCGGCCGCTGGTGGGCGTGCACCGCGTCCTCCACGGCCAGCGGGTGCAGTCCGAAGGCGGCCGCGATACCGGCGAACTCGGCCTCGGTCGGCTCGTGCAGGCCGATCCAGGCGAAGCCGCCGTCCTCGCGCACCCGGCGCATCGCCTCGCGCGGCGTCAGGCAGGCGGCGCCCCGGTCGCGGCGGCCCGCGCGGTAGACGGCGCAGTCGACGACCGCGCTGCTCGCGGAGTGGTCGCGGGTGGTGTCGTAGCCGGACTGGGCCGGAGTGGACCTGCGCAGCGCGGGACGTACGGCCGCGCGGAGGTAGGGCAGCATCGACATGGCAGGCTCCTTCGCGCGGCTGCGGGCCACGCGGGTGGGAGACCTTCCGCCGCTGCGGGCAGGCGGAAGGAAGCAGGACGGGAGGAAAGTTTCTGCCGTCGCTCTTCAGCTCAAAGGGAGCGTGAGGCGCCCGTGGAAGAGCGGTTGGTACTGCACGATCGACTTCGATCCATTGCAGCCCCACCTCCTCCGGCCGGTCCCCCGTAGGGGAAGTCCTGTCGCCGGAGCATGCATCCACGCTTCTGCGTGTGGCCCCGGCCAGCGGTCCACAGTAACAGCCGACGGATGGTCAAGAGCCTGCCTTTACCCCAGCGATAGGAGTTCTATGCTCGCTCCATGGCAGAACTTCTGGCACTTGTCGAAGCCCGGCTGCGCACCGCGCTGGGTGAGCCCGACGCCCGCGCCGCCGTCACCTTCCTCGGCACCGACCGCATCGAGGTCCTGCGCTTCCTCGACGGTGACGTGGTGCGCTACGCGACCCTCGGGATGTCGGCGCAGCCGATGGGCGACCCCACCGTGGTGGTGTCCGATCCGGTCCGCGGGCCGCGCGCCGAGCTGGTCCTGACGGTGCGGGCGGGCGTGGTCCCGACCGACCCGGTGCTCCGGCCGCTCGCGGTCCTCGGGGCCTCCCCGCAGGTCGAGGGGCTCGTGGTGTCGCCCGGGGCCTCGCTCGACGTGGGCGAACCGCTGTGGCCCGGGGCGCCGTTCAGCTCCGTCCTGGTCGCCGAGCCCGGCGGGCTGGTGGAGGACCTGGAGCTGGACGCGCCGATGGACCCGGTGCGGTTCCTGCCGCTGCTGCCGATGACCGGGAACGAGGCCGCCTGGAAGCGGGTGCACGGCGCGGCGGCCCTCCAGGAACGCTGGCTCGCGCGCGGCACCGACCTGCGCGACCCCCGGCGCACCTCCGTGGCCCTGGACTGACGGCCGGGCCCGGCGGCCGGGACGGATCGCCCCGGGCGGCGCCCCGGACGGGCGGCTCCGCACGACTGACTGGCGCCACCGGGGGTAGGTATCGACTCCGGACGGGTGATCGTCCCTTGACGCGGCGGCGGACGGGGAGGAGCGTGGCTCTGTATGAGGGGCGAACCGAGTTGCCCGAAGTGTGGTGGCCGGGTCAGGGCGCCCGGTCTTTTCGCTGACTCCTGGCAGTGCTCCGTGCACGGCACCGTCCACCCCCTGCAGCCCGTCATCCCGCCCAGCGTCGAGGGTCTCGGCGTCGTGGTGCACCGCGCGCGGGTGCCGGTGTGGATGCCGTGGCCGCTGCCGGTCGGCTGGCTGTTCACCGGGGTCGCGTCCGCCGGCGACGACCGCAGCGGCGGGCGGGCCACCGCGGTGGCGTGCTCCGGGCCGGGCCCGCTGGGCGGCATCGGCGAGCTGCTGCTGGTCGCCGAGGAGCTGGGCGTGGGCCTGGGGGCGCGGTACGCGGGCATCGACGGTCCCGATCCGGGCCCCTTCATGAACGTATCGGCCCCGCCGCACGCCAAGGTGGTGGCCGCCGGGCGGCCGACGCCGATGTGGCACGTCACGGGGACCCCGGAGGACCGGGCCGTCTTCGCGGGCGAGGCGCGCGGGCTGTGGCTGTGGGCCATCGTGTGGCCCGAGCAGTCCGGGCTGCTGATGTACGACGAGCTGGTGCTGACCGACCTGCGGGACGCCGGTGCCGAGGTGGAGCTCCTGCCCTGCGGGGCGCTGAGCCCGCGGATCCTGGGCGGAGCCGGCTGAGGGGGTGCCGGTCGCGGCTCGCGACCGCCGCTTCCGTTCGCCCGTACGCCCGCCAAGCCTTGGCCAGAGCAGGACCTTCGGCCCGGTTATCCTGAGGTGTCCCCGTCCGTCCGATCCCTGGAGCCGAGCCGTGCGCATCGACCTGCACGCCCACTCCACGGCTTCCGACGGTACGGACACCCCCGCCGAGCTGGTCCGCAACGCGGCCGCCGCCGGGCTGGACGTCGTCGCCCTGACCGACCACGACACCGTCGGCGGTTACGCCGAGGCGATCGCGGCGGTGCCGCAGGGGCTCACCCTGGTGACCGGAGCCGAGCTGTCCTGCCGCCTCGACGGCATCGGGCTGCACATGCTGGCGTACCTCTTCGATCCGACCGAGCCCGAGCTGTCCCGCGAGCGCGAGCTCGTGCGCGACGACCGGGTGCCGCGCGCGCGGGCGATGGTGGGCGCGCTCCAGGAGCTGGGCGTCCCCATCACCTGGGAACAGGTGGCACGGATCGCCGGCGACGGTTCGGTCGGCCGCCCGCACATCGCCACGGCGATGGTGGAGGCGGGCGTCGTGGCCAGCGTCTCGGACGCCTTCACCCCGCAGTGGCTGGCCGACGGCGGCCGTGCCTACGCCCGCAAGCACGAGCTGGACCCCTTCGAGGCGATCCGGCTGGTCAAGGCGGCCGGCGGGGTCACCGTCTTCGCGCACCCGCTCGCCCTCAAGCGGGGGCAGTGCGTGCCGGAGGCCGCGATAGTCGAGCTCGCGGCCGCGGGTCTGGACGGCGTCGAGGTCGACCACATGGACCACGATCCCGCCACGCGCGCGCGGTTGCGCGGCCTCGCGGGCGAGCTGGGCCTGCTGACGACGGGCTCCAGCGACTACCACGGCAGCCGCAAGACCTGTCGGCTCGGGGAGTTCACGACCGACCCCGAGATCTACGGCGAGATCACCCGCCGTGCGACCGGGGCCTTCCCGGTCCCCGGCGCGGGCGGACGCGGCCGCACCGACGCGTAGGCGTCCCGTACGCCCGCCGCGCGCGCCGTCTCCCGAGGGCCCACGCGTCCTCCGGGGTCTTCCCGGCTTCCCGGTCCCCCAACGGTGCCGGTCCCGCACGCGCGCTCGCGTACGTTCCCACACCCTTCACCCACACCCCTCATCTGCAAGGCGCAAGGCATCACTGTGTTCGATCTCGCCGTCTTCGGCTCCCTCTTCCTCACCCTCTTCGTCATCATGGATCCCCCCGGGATCACGCCGATCTTCCTCGCGCTGACCTCCGGCCGCCCGGCCAAGGTGCAGCGCCGGATGGCCTGGCAGGCGGTGTGCGTCGCCTTCGGCGTGATCGCCGTCTTCGGCATCTGCGGCCAGCAGATCCTCGACTACCTGCACGTCTCGGTCCCCGCGCTGATGATCGCGGGCGGTCTGCTGCTCCTGCTGATCGCGCTCGACCTGCTCACCGGCAAGACGGACGAGCCGAAGCAGACCAAGGACGTGAACGTCGCGCTGGTGCCGCTGGGCATGCCGCTGCTGGCCGGTCCCGGTGCGATCGTCTCGGTGATCCTCGCGGTGCAGAAGGCCGACGGCTTCTCCGGCCAGGTCTCCGTCTGGTCCGCGATCATCGCGATGCACGTGGTGCTGTGGCTCACGATGCGCTACTCGCTGGTGATCATCCGGGTCATCAAGGACGGCGGCGTGGTGCTGGTGACCCGGCTGGCGGGCATGATGCTCTCCGCGATCGCGGTCCAGCAGATCATCAACGGCGTGCTGCAGGTCGTCCACAACGCCTGAGCGCCCCGAACGGACCGCGGCGCCCGCCGCCGGTCATGCGAACGCCCCCGTACCGGATCCGGTGCGGGGGCGTCGTGCAATGGGTGCGGCGCGGGTTCGCCGTCAGGAGGACGCGGACTCGAACGGTCGGATCAGAATGCGCTGGCCGATAGACGCGGCCTGCTGCACGATCCGGTTGACGGAGGCCGCGTCCACGACGGTGCTGTCCACGGCGGTTCCGTCGACATCGTCCAGGCGCAGAATCTCGAAGCGCATCGGCTTCTCCCTTCGTCGGTGTTCTCCTTGCATACGTTCCAACGAAGTGTAGGAGGCAAACATTCCCTACGCTAAGGAAATTTTTTCACTTGCTAAGGATTGACCCGTCGAAGTCTGCCCAGAAGGCCGCCAGGGCCCGGGCCGTAGCCGCCGGGTCCTCCGCGTTGGGGGAGTGCTCGGTGCCCTCGACCACGGCCCGCCGGGCCCCGAGGCGGACGGCCATCGCGTCCAGCCACGGCACCGGCCACGCATGGTCCACGGCCCCCGACAACACCAGCTTCGGCAGCTCCACCGCGGCCAGCTCGGCCACCCGGTCGGGCTCGGAGATCAGGATCCGCCCGGTCGCGATCAGCTGCTCCGGTACGGTCGCCAGCCAGCGCCCCCGCAGGAACTCCGCCAGCTCCTCGCCGTCCGGCGCCTCCTGCGGCGGGTCCTGGGCGCGCATGGCCGCCCACACGGCCGGCATGTCCTCGCGCAGCATCTCCAACGCCGCCACGAGCAGCTTCGTACGGTCCTGCTGGGCGGCGTCGATGGCGGCGGGGCCGCTGCTCATCAGGGTGAGCGAGGCGAAGGGCGCCGGGTCGCGCAGGACGGCGGCGCGGGCGACCAGGCCGCCCAGCGAGTGGCCGACCAGGTGCACCGGGCGCTCGCCGGCGTCCAGCGCGGCCGCCTGGGCCAGCACGTCCCGCCCCAGCTCGGCCAGGGTGTAGGCGTCCTCGTCGCGCGGCCCGGCGCTCTCGTACTGCCCGCGCCCGTCCACCGCGACGACCCGGTACCCGGCGCCCGCCAGAGGCTCCAGCAGGCCGATGAAGTCCTCCTTGCTCCCGGTGTACCCGGGAACCAGCAGGGCGGTGCCGCGCAGCGGCTCACCGGCCTCGTGCACGGCGAAAGCGCCCCGGCCGGTGCTCAGGGACCGGGCGCGGGCGTGGGGCGGCAGGGTGAGGCGCGGCGGCTTGCTCATGGCCAGAGGTTACCGGCCCGTAGCCGGCGCCGCCCGGGCAGTGCGCCGGATGCGCGGACGGCCCCGTTCCCCCCTCGGAAGGGGGGAACGGGGCCGTCCTGTGGAGCGGGTGCCTACGCCTCGGGGGCGGCGGCGGCCTTGCGGGTCCGGGTCCGCTTCGGCTTGACCGGAGCGTCCTCGGTGGCGACCGCGGCGGCCTCGGCGACCGGGGCGGCCTCGGCGACCTTGCGGGTCCGGGTGCGCTTCGGCTTCACGGGAGCCTCCTCGGCGACCGCGACCGCGACGGCGGCGGCCTCGGCGACCGGGGCGGCCTCGGCGACCTTGCGGGTCCGGGTGCGCTTCGGCTTGACCGGAGCCTCCTCGACCACGGCGACCGCGGGGGCCGCGGCGACGGGCGCCTCGACCACGGCGGCCTTGGCGACCGTACGGGTCACCGGAGCCGGAGCCTTGCGGGGCGCGCGGGTGGCCCTGCGGACCGGGGCGGGCTCGACCGGCGGGGCCATCTGGAAGTCGACCTCGGCCACGGCCGGGACGAACGGCGCGAGCGGTTCGAGCTTGACCGGGGTGCGCGTCGCCGGGGTGCGGGTGGCCGGAGCGCGGGTGATCGGGGTGCGCGTGGCCGGGGTGCGGGTGACCGCGGGCGCCTCGGTGACGGCGGCGGGCGCCGTGCCACGGGTGCGGCGGCGGCGCGGCTTGCGCGGCTCGTCGGCGGCCGGGGCCTCGGGGGCGTCGACGACCGGGCTCACCGGAGCGGCCACGGCCACGGCCGCGCTCTCCACGCTCGGGTTCGGGCTCTCCACGGCCACGACGCCCTCGGCCGCCTCGGAACCGCCACGGGTGCGGCGGCGCTGGCGCGGCGTACGGGTGCGCTCGGGACGCTCCTCGGCCACCGGAGCGGCGGCCGGGCCGCGACCGCCGCGGCCACCGCGGCCGCCGGTCTCGCCCAGGTCCTCCAGCTGCTCGGCCTTCAGGCCGGCCCGCACGCGCTCGGCGCGCGGCAGGATGCCCTTGGTGCCCGCCGGGATGTGCAGTTCCTCGAACAGGTGCGGCGAGGTGGAGTACGTCTCGGCCGGGTCGTGGAAGTCCAGCTCCAGCGCCTTGTTGATCAGCTGCCAGCGCGGGATGTCGTCCCAGTCGACCAGGGTGACGGCCGTGCCCTTGTTGCCCGCGCGGCCGGTGCGGCCCACGCGGTGCAGGAAGGTCTTCTCGTCTTCCGGCGTCTGGTAGTTGATGACGTGGGTGACGCCCTCGACGTCGATGCCGCGCGCGGCGACGTCGGTGCACACCAGCACGTCGACCTTGCCGTTGCGGAAGGCGCGCAGCGCCTGCTCGCGGGCGCCCTGGCCGAGGTCGCCGTGGACCGCGCCGGAGGCGAAGCCGCGCTTCTCCAGCTGCTCCGCGATGTCGGCGGCGGTGCGCTTGGTGCGGCAGAAGATCATCGCGAGCCCGCGGCCCTCGGCCTGCAGGATGCGGGAGACCAGCTCCGGCTTGTCCATGTTGTGCGCGCGGAAGACGTGCTGCTTGATGTTGGCGACGGTGACGCCCTCGCCCTCGGGCGAGGTGGCGCGGATGTGCGTCGGCTGCGTCATGTACCGGCGGGCCAGGCCGATGACCGCGCCCGGCATGGTCGCCGAGAACAGCATGGTCTGACGCTTCGGCGGCAGGTAGTTGATGATCTTCTCGACGTCGGGCAGGAAGCCCAGGTCGAGCATCTCGTCGGCCTCGTCCAGGACGAGGGCCTTGACGTGGGACAGGTCGAGCTTCTTCTGCCCGGCCAGGTCCAGCAGGCGGCCCGGGGTGCCGACGATGACGTCGACGCCCTTCTTGAGCGCCTCGACCTGGGGCTCGTACGCGCGGCCGCCGTATATGGCGAGGACGCGGACGTTGCGGACCTTGCCCGCGGTCAGCAGGTCGTTGGTCACCTGGGTGCACAGCTCGCGGGTCGGAACCACGACGAGGGCCTGCGGGGCGTCGGTCAGCTGGTCGGGGCGGGCCCGGCCGGCCTCGACGTCCGCGGGGACGACGACCCGCTCCAGCAGGGGAAGGCCGAAACCGAGCGTCTTGCCGGTACCGGTCTTGGCCTGGCCGATGACGTCCGTGCCGGTGAGGGCGACGGGGAGGGTCATCTCCTGGATCGGGAAGGGGGACACGATGCCGACGGCTTCAAGGGCTTCGGCGGTCTCGGGGAAGATCCCGAGGTCTCGGAACGTAGTCAGGGTGCTGCCTCTTCTGTGAGACGCGGCCCGAGGCGGCGAAGGGGGTCGTACCGTGCCAGGCTTGCAGTACTGCTGTGTACGGAAGCTGCGCGGGACCACGGGCCTTCGCTCAAGCGCTCATGCCGCTGAGGGGGCCCCTCGTGGGCGATGCGCATGAACGCACACACCACGCCGAGGGCGGTCGGGGTTGGAGCCGATCGGGCCACCGACCGGGCATCCTCATTGGGACGGCCCGCCGAGTATCCGGCAGGCGCATTACCACTGTACCCCGGAATCGCGCAGCTGTGTCGGGTGAATTCACCAGGTCGACACCGGCGTGCGGCTCGGACCACCGGTTTCGCGGCGGGCTCCCGTGCAGTGGCCACGTGGTTCCCGTGGGGCCCGAGCGGGCTATTGTGCGGAGCATGTCGACCGTAGAAAACGCATCGCCCGCCGCAGCCGACGACCCCGGCGCGAACGCCGGCATCGCCGCCCAGAACTGGTCCGAGGCCTCCGCCTCGCCGCAGTACCGGGCCGCCGTCGTGGACCTGCTCGGCGCCCTCGCGTACGGAGAGCTGGCCGCCTTCGAGCGACTCGCGGAGGACGCGAAGCTCGCGCCCACCCTCGACGACAAGGCCGAGCTGGCCAAGATGGCGTCCGCCGAGTTCCACCACTTCGAGCGGCTGCGGGACCGGCTCGCGGCCATCGACGCCGAGCCGACCGGAGCCATGGAGCCCTTCGCCAAGGGCGTGGACGACTTCCACCGCCAGACCGCGCCGTCGGACTGGCTGGAGGGCCTGGTCAAGGCCTACGTCGGCGACTCGATCGCCAGTGACTTCTACCGCGAGGTCGCCACCCACCTCGACACCGACACCCGCGCCCTCGTGCTCGCCGTGCTCGACGACACCGGTCACGGCGGCTTCGCCGTCGAGAAGGTGCGCGCCGCGATCGAGGCCGACCCGCGCTGCGGCGGCCGCCTCGCGCTGTGGGCCCGCCGCCTGATGGGCGAGGCGCTCTCGCAGGCGCAGCGCGTGGTCGCCGAGCGCGACGCGCTCTCCACCATGCTCGTCGGCGGTGTGGACGGGATGGCCGCGGGCTTCGACCTCGCGGCCGTCGGCGAGATGTTCACCCGCATCACCAAGGCGCACACCAAGCGGATGGCGGCCCTCGGCCTCGCGGCCTGAGGACGCCCGCCCGCCGGCCGGCGCCCGGCCGGTCATGACGGTGGCCCCGAAGCGGACGTCCGCTTCGGGGCC
>NZ_JBHWLC010000130.1:0-14524 GCF_042730635.1 Streptomyces sp. NPDC059917 | reverse complement strand
CTCCGCCCGGACCCGCGCCTCAAACGCCGGCGAGGCTGAAAGTGGCCGGGCAGCGGGCGGGGCTGGATGTGGCCGGCCAAAGGGCGAGGCTGGATGTGGCCGGCCAGCGGGCGAGACCGAAGGTGGCGGCCAGCGGGCGAGGCTGAAAGTGGCCGGCCAGCGGGCGAGGGGCGGGGTGGGTCAGACGCGCCAGGGCAGCTCCGCCGTCACCGTCGTGCCCCCGTCGACGGGGGAGTCGACGACCAGGACCCCGTCCACCGCGTCCAGCCGCTCCGCGAGCCCCGCCAGCCCACCCCCCGCAGCCGTGCTCGCCCCACCGCGCCCGTCATCGGCGACCTGGATCAGCAGCCGGTCCCCGGACTTCCACACGTCCACGCTGGCCACACCGGCCCCCGCGTGCTTGCTGACGTTCTGGAGCAGCTCGGAGACCGTGAAGTACGCGATCCCCTCGATCGCGGCCACGGGCCGCCCCGGCAGCTCCACCTGCACCCGCACCGGCACGGCGCACCGCGAGGCCACCGAGGACAGGGCCGCGTCGAGCCCCCGGTCGGTGAGCACGGCCGGGTGGATGCCCCGGGCGAGATCCCGCAGCTCCTGGAGGGCGATCTTCACCTCGCCGTGCGCCTCGTCCACCATGCGGGCGGCGGCCTGCGGGTCCTCCAGCAGCTTCTCCTTGGCCAGGCCCAGGTCCATCGCCAGCGCGACCAGCCGGGCCTGCGCCCCGTCGTGCAGGTCCCGCTCGATGCGCCGCAGGTCGGCGGCCGCGGTGTCGACGACCACCCCGCGGTCCGACTCCAGCTCGATGACCCGGTGGTCCAGCCGGGACGGGCCGAGCAGCCCGCCGATCAGCACCCGGTCGACGGTCGCCAGGGCGTGGATCACCCACGGGGTGGCCAGGGTGAAGCAGAGCCCGACGACCGAGGCGAGGGCGATCAGCAGCGGCGAGTCCAGGTAGAAGGTGTAGTGGTCGCCGTTCTGGAAGAGCTGCAGGCCGGGCATGTCGGTGAAGGTGGGGAAGACCCAGAACCAGAGCGGGTAGAGCAGCATCGACCAGCCGTAGGTCCACAGGGTCAGCGCCAGGGTGAAGCTGAAGATCGCCCACGGGAAGTGGATCACCGAGTACAGGGCGTGCCGCCAGGCGCTCCCGCTCTTGAGCACCGCGCCCGTGGCGGCCAGCACGCCGCCGCCCTCCTTGACCCGCACCGGCGCCGGGTCGTCGATGTCCATCCCGAGCAGGACCCGCGCCCGGGACCGCTCCAGGTGCCCGAACTGGCGGGCCATGGCCAGTACGGCCGCCAGTACGGGCACGCCGATGAAGGTGACCAGCAGCCCGGCCCCCAGGGAGATGCCGGTGATGACGAGCGAGAAGTACAGGGTGCTCAGCGGCAGCCCGAGCAACAGGTGCCCGAACTCGCGCCAGGTCCGTCCCGCGAAGGGCGCCGTGAGCAGCGAGGGCGCCCGCCTCGTCGCACCGTTTCCGCTCGTGCCGTAGCCCGTGCCGTAGCCGATCGCCATGATCCCGTCCCGTCCCGTCCCTGTGCCTGCCTACTTCCCCCACCCTGTCGCGTCCCGCCCCGCGCGACCATCCGGTACGTCGGCCTCCCCACCGGGGGGTTATCCCCACCCCACCCCGCCCCGCCCCGCCCCACCCCACCCCGGCGCGGCGCCCGGGCACGCCGACGGGGCCTCCCGCCGCGGCGGGAGGCCCCGTGGGCCCGATGGGCCCCGTACCGGTCGGCGCGGTGCGTTCAGACGCCCCGCGGCCGCCACGGCAGCTCCGCCGTGACGACGGTCCCGCCGCCCTCCGGGGACTCCACGACGAACACGCCGTCCACGGCCCCCAGCCGCTCCGCGAGCCCGGCCATGCCGGTGCCGCCGCCGGCGGCGATCCTCGCCCCGCCGATCCCGTCGTCCGAGACCCGGATCAGCAGCCGGTTCCCGGCCCGCCACACCTCGACGCTCGCGAGCCGCGCCCGCGCGTGCTTGCTGACGTTCTGGAGCAGTTCGGAGACCGTGAAGTACGCGATCCCCTCGATCGCCTCCGCCGGGCGCTCGGCGAGGTCGACGTCCACCTTCACCGGCACCAGGCACCGCGAGGCCACCGAGGACAGGGCCGCGTCGAGCCCCCGGTCGGTGAGCACGGCCGGGTGGATCCCGCGGGCGAGGTCCCGCAGCTCCTGGAGGGCGATCTTCACCTCGCCGTGCGCCTCGTCCACCATGCGGGCGGCGGCCTGCGGGTCCTCCAGCAGCTTCTCCTTGGCCAGGCCCAGCCCCATCGCCAGTGCGACCAGCCGGGCCTGCGCCCCGTCGTGCAGGTCCCGCTCGATGCGCCGCAGGTCGGCGGCCGCGGTGTCCACGACCACCCCGCGGTCCGACTCCAGCTCGGCGATGCGCCGCTCCAGCTCGTCCACGGGCGAGAGCAGGCCCCGTACCATCGCGCGGTCCAGCTGGGTCATGGCGCGCGCCAGGTACGGCATCACGGGCCACAGCACGAACAGGCCGACCAGCGTGATCGTGAAGGTCAGCACCCCCCACGGCAGCCGGATCAGCCCGTACAGCGAGGTCCGCCAGCCCACCGGGTCCTTGAGGCTCGACCACAGCCAGGGGAAGAACCCCCCGGAGCGCTTCGGGCCGGGGATCGGGGTCGGTTCCTCCACCCGCATGCCCAGCAGCGCCCGCGCCCGGGCGCGTTCGGTGCGTCCCAGCGCGCGCGATCCGATCAGGCCGCAGGCGAGCAGCGGCAGTCCCATCGCGGTGACCGCCAGACCGCCGCCCATGGACACCATGAACACCGTGTAAACAAACCCGACGATCGTCGTCGGCAGGTTCAGCAGGAGGTGGGCGACCTCCCCCCAGGTCTCGCGTGCGAACGCGGGGCGGACCGGCGCGGGGCGGTCCTCGTCGGCGGCTGGAGCGGTTCGGGTGTTCGCGGTCATGCCCCACAGCGTGTCAAGCGCGGCCCGCCGGTGCCATGGGGGGACCGGGGGGAGTGAACGGGGGATAACCCCACCCTGTGAAGCCAGGCCCTAGACTCCCGTGCGTAACAGATCATCGACAGTGACCGGGAGCGAGGAGCGGACGTGCCCGAACCCGCGGTACCGACGGCCGTGACCGTGCTCGCAGCCGACTATTTCCGGAGTTATTCGGTCGTCGGGCTGCTCGCCGCCCTGGGCGTGCTCTTCGTGGCCGTCGCCTTCGGCGCGGGCCGATTGCTGCGCCCCTCCGTGCCGACCCCGGAAAAGCTGCTGACGTACGAGTGCGGCGTGGACCCCGTCGGCGAGGGCTGGGCGCACACCCAGGTCCGCTACTACGTCTACGCGTTCCTCTACGTCATCTTCGCCGTCGACTCGATCTTCCTCTTCCCCTGGGCGACCGTGTTCGCCGCCGCGGGTTACGGGGCCACGACGCTCGTGGAGATGTTCGTCTTCCTGGGCTTCCTGGCCGTCGGCCTGCTCTACGCGTACAAGAAGGGCGTCCTCGAATGGACGTGACACCGGCCGAGCCCCAGCTGCTCCCGGAACCGAAGCGCCTGGGCGTGCTCTCCCGCCTGGCCCCCGAGCCGATGAAGGTGGTCCTGAACTGGGGCCGCCGCTACAGCCTGTGGGTCTTCAACTTCGGACTGGCCTGCTGCGCGATCGAGTTCATCGCCGCGTCCATGGCGCGCCACGACTTCATCCGGCTGGGCGTGATCCCCTTCGCGCCCGGGCCCCGCCAGGCCGACCTGATGATCGTGTCGGGCACGGTCACGGACAAGATGGCCCCGGCCGTCAAGCGGCTGTACGAGCAGATGCCGGAGCCGAAGTACGTCATCTCCTTCGGCGCCTGCTCCAACTGCGGCGGGCCGTACTGGGACTCGTACTCCGTGACGAAGGGCGTGGACCAGATCATTCCGGTCGACGTGTACGTACCCGGCTGCCCGCCCCGCCCCGAGGCGCTCCTCCAGGGCATCCTCAAGCTCCAGGAGAAGATCGCCCGCGAATCGCTCGCGGAGCGCTATGCGCAGGGGCCGTCCGTGGCCCAGCTGACGAGCGGTCTGGTCGCGCCGCCGGTCCTCCCGACGGAGGAGAGCCGCGCATGAACCTCTACGAGACCCTCCCCGAGGGCGCCCCGCAGGTCTTCGGCGAGGAGGCCCTCGGGTCCTACGCCTACGACGTCCTGACGGTCGACGTGCCCGTCGGCAGCTGGATCTCCGCGCTGGAGATCGCGCGCGACAAACTGGGCTGCACCTACTTCGACTGGCTGAGCGCCGTCGACGAGCCGGGCACCGGCTTCCGGATCTGCGCGCACGTCGTGGCGCTGGAGAACCACCGCGTACGTCGCCTGCTGCTGCGCACCACGGTCCCGCACGCGGTGGCTTCGCTGCCGTCCGCCGTCGCGGTGTACGCGGGGGCGGCGTGGCACGAGCGCGAGACGTTCGAGATGTTCGGCGTGACCTTCACGGACCACCCGAACCTGGTCCCGCTGCTGCTGCCCGAGAACTTCGAGGGCCACCCGCTGCGCAAGGACTTCGTCCTGGCCGCGCGGGTCGCCAAGGCCTGGCCCGGGGCCAAGGAACCGGGCGAGGGCGCGGACCCCGACGGTCCCAAGCGGCGCCAGATGCTTCCCCCGGGCGTGCCGGACCCGAACGAGTGGGGCCCCCTCAAGGGCCAGCTCCCCCCGGCCCCCACCCGCCCGGCCCGCACCCCCCGCGCGGCCGGCGCGGCCCGCGAGGGCGCCCCGGTGCGCCGGGCGCGCTCGGTGACGGACGGCTCGGCGAGCCAGGCGACCCCCGAGTCCGCCGAGTCCGCAGCGCCTCCGCGCCCGGCACGTCGTACCCGCTCGGTGACGGACGGCTCGGCGAGCCAGGCGACCCCCGAGCCCGCCGAGTCCGCAGCGCCCCCGCGCCCGGCACGGCGTACCCGCTCGGTGACGGACGGCTCGGCGAGCCAGGCGACCCCGGAAGGGACCCCCGCGTCCCCGACCCCGGACGCCCCGGCCGCCCCGCGCAGCTCGGACGCCCCCTGGCACGACCCGAAGCCCGCCTTCACCCCGGCCCCACCGGCACCCACGCCCCCGGCCGCCGCGCCGACCCCGGCCGAGCCGACCCCTGCCGTCGCGCCGACCCCGGCTCCGGTGGCGCCCGAGCCGACCCCGGCCGCACCGGCCGCGACCCCGGCCGCGCCCGAGCCCGTACGGGAGGCCGCGCCCGAGTCGGACCCCGCAGCCCCCGCCGGAGGCGGCCCGGCGGAGCCGGCCGAGGCCGCGCCGACCCCGGCCCCGGATCCCACTGAGCCCTCCGCAGGAGGTCCCGCGTGAACGACGTCCTCGACGTCGCCCTGCGACTGATCGTCGTCTTCGTCTGCTTCTTGGTCCTGCCCCTCGTCGTCGGGCAGGCCGAGCACAAGGTGATGGCCCACATGCAGGGCCGCCTCGGCCCCATGTACGCGGGCGGCTTCCACGGCTGGGCCCAGCTCGTCGCCGACGGCGTGAAGTTCGCGCAGAAGGAGGACATCGTCCCGGCCAACGCCGACCGGCGGATCTTCCAGCTCGCGCCCGCCGTCGCGCTGCTGCCCTACCTCCTCGTCCTCCTCGCCATCCCCATCGGCCCGGGCGACGGCGCGGTCGGCCAGGTCATCGACGCGGGGGTCTTCTTCGCGCTCGCGGTCATGGGCATCGGCGTGCTCGGCAGCCTCATGGCCGGCTGGGCCTCCGCCAACAAGTTCTCGCTGCTCGGCGGTCTGCGCACGGCCGCCCAGCTGCTCGCCTACGAACTGCCGATGCTGCTCGCCGCCGCCTCCGTCGCGATGGCCGCCGGGACCGTGTCCCTGACCGGCATCGTCGGGGCCTTCGAGTGGTGGTGGCTGCCCTGGCAGATCGTCGGCGCCGTGGTCTTCTTCACCGCCGGCCTCGCCGAGCTCCAGCGGCCGCCGTTCGACATGCCCGTGGCCGACTCCGAGATCATCTTCGGCGCGTACACCGAGTACACCGGACTGCGCTTCGCCCTGTTCCTGCTCTCCGAGTACGCGGGCATCGTCGTCCTGTGCGGACTGACCACCGTCCTCTTCCTCGGCGGCTGGCACGGCCCCTTCGGCGGTGACGACCTCGGCTGGGTCTGGACCCTGCTCAAGGTCGCCGTCCTCGCCTTCGTCGTGATCTGGCTGCGCGTGACCTACCCGCGGCTGCGCGAGGACCAGCTCCAGAAGCTCGCCTGGACCGTACTCATCCCGCTCGCGCTCGCCCAGATCGCGCTCACCGGCATCGTGAAGGTGGCGATCCAGTAATGCCTCCCGTCCCCGGATCCGGCCTCGCCAAGGGCCTCGCCGTCACCCTGCGCACGATGGTCAAGCGCTCGCACACGGCCCAGTACCCCGAGGCCCAGCCCGCACTGCCGCCGCGCTCGCGCGGGGTCATCGGGCTCTTCGAGGAGAACTGCACCGTCTGCATGCTGTGCGCGCGCGAGTGCCCCGACTGGTGCATCTACATCGACTCGCACAAGGAGACGGTCCCCGCGGCCGCCCCCGGCGGACGCGAGCGCAGCCGCAACGTCCTCGACCGCTTCGCGATCGACTTCTCGCTCTGCATGTACTGCGGCATCTGCATCGAGGTGTGCCCCTTCGACGCCCTCTTCTGGTCGCCGGAGTTCGAGTACGCGGAGACGGACATCCACGAACTCACCCACGAGCGCGACAAGCTGCGCGAGTGGATGTGGACCGTCCCGGCCCCGCCCGCGCTCGACCCCGCCGCCGAGGAGCCCAAGGAGATCGCGGCCGCCCGCAAGGCCGTCGAGAAGGCCGAGGCGGCCGCGGCGGCAGCGGCCGCCGCCGCCGCGACGCCGCCCGAGACCACCCCGGAGACAGACGCGTGAGCCCCGCCGCCACCCTGGCCGCCGCCACCACCGCGGCAGGACCCGGATTCCTCTCCCCGACCGGCGTCGAGATCGCCTTCGTCCTGGTCGGCCTCGCCACCCTCGGCGCGGCCCTCATCACGGTCACGACCAAGCAGCTCGTGCACGCGGCCCTCTGGCTGGTCGTCGCCCTCGGCGGGATCGCCGTCGAGTACCTGCTGCTCACCGCCGAGTTCATCGCCTGGGTCCAGGTCCTGATCTACGTCGGTTCCGTGGTCGTCCTCCTGCTCTTCGGGCTGATGCTCACCAAGGCGCCCATCGGCCGCTCCCCGGACGCCGACTCCGGCAACCGCTGGGTCGCGCTCGCGGTCGCCGCGGCCGCCGCCGCGTGCCTCGTGTGGGTCGTCGTCGACGCCTTCCGCACCACCTGGATCGACCTCGACGGTCCGGCCCAGGGCTCCACCAAGGTGTCGGGCGAGTTCCTCTTCCAGCACTGGGTGCTGCCCTTCGAGGCGCTGTCGGTGCTGCTGCTGGCCGCCCTGGTCGGCGCGATCGTGCTCTCCCGCAAGTCCGACCCGGCCGCCGACGCCGCCACCGGCACCGGCGGCGAAGACAAGGAGCGGCAGCGCTGATGCACCTCGCCTATCCCGCCGTACTGGCGGCGCTCCTCTTCTGCACCGGCCTGTACGGAGTGCTGGCCCGGCGCAACGCCATCCTGGTCCTGATGTCCGTCGAGCTGATGCTCAACGCGGTCAACCTCAACCTGGTCGCCTTCGACGTCTGGCTGCGCGACAGCCTGCACGCCGGGCAGGCGCTCACCCTCTTCACCATCGCCGTCGCCGCCGCCGAGATCGGCATCGGCCTGGCCATCGTGCTGATGGTCTACCGCAACCGCGGCACCGCGGACGTCGACCGGCTCCGTGACACCGCGGAGCCGACGGCCGCCCCCGGCTCCCCGAACAGCCAGAGCGAGGTCATCGCGTGAGCACCACGACCCTCGCCGTCCTCGTCCCGCTGCTGCCCTTCCTGGGCGCGCTGGCCGGACTGCTCCTCGGCCGCAGGGCCCCCGGCTTCGTCCGCCCGCTCGCCGTCCTGCCGACGCTGGTCGCCGCCGTACTGGCCGTCCTCGTCGCCGTCCGGCACGGCGGCGGGAAGGCCGTCGACGCCGCGACCGAACTGACGCCGACCGGCTCCGTGCCGATCGAACTGGCGCTCCACCTGGACGGCTTCGCCGTGCTGGCGGCCGTCCTCGTCGGCGTCGTCGCCACCTGCGTGCAGGTCTTCTCGACGGCGTACCTGCGCGAGGACCCGCGCTACCCCTCCTACGCCGGTCTGGTCTCGCTGTTCACCTCCGCCATGCTGCTCGTCGTCTACTCCGGCGACCTGATGGTGCTGCTGGTGGGCTGGGAGATCATGGGCATCTGCTCGTACTTCCTGGTCGGCCACTACTGGGAGACCGAGGCCGCCCGGGCCGCCTCCCTCAAGGCCTTCCTGGTCACCAAGCTCGGTGACGTGCCCTTCCTGATCGGCCTGTTCGCGCTCGCCGCCGACGCCGGTTCCTTCCGGATCACCAAGATCCTCGGGGCCGTCACGGCGGGCGGGCTCGACCACCCGACCCTGATCGCGCTGCTCCTGCTCGCCGGAGTCGCGGGCAAGTCCGCCCAGTTCCCGCTGCACACGTGGCTGCCCGACGCGATGGCCGGTCCCACGCCCGTCTCCGCGCTGATCCACGCGGCGACCATGGTCGCCGCCGGCATCTACTTCATCGCGCGCCTGCTGCCCGTCTTCACGGCCTCCCGGGCCGCGATGGTGGTCATGGCCGTGATGGCGGCCGTGACGATGGTCGGCTCCGCGCTGGCCGCCCTCGCGCAGGACGACATCAAGCGGGTCCTCGCCTACTCCACGATCGGCCAGCTCGGCTACATGACCGGGGCGCTGGCCGTCGGCGACCGCGGGGCCGCCGTCTTCCACCTCCTGTCGCACGGCGCCTTCAAGGCGCTGCTGTTCCTGGGCGCGGGCGTGATCATCCACGCCGCCGGTACGAACTCCCTGGCCGCCATGGCCCGGATGGACGGCCTGGCCAAGCGCATCCCGGACGCCTTCTGGACGATGACGATCGCGCTGCTCGCGCTCGCCGCCGTGCCGCCCTTCGCCGGGTTCTTCTCCAAGGAGACCGTGCTGGTCGCCGCCGAGGAGGCGGCCGCCGGGCACTCCGCCGCCGCCCCGACGGCGGCCGGCTGGCTGGTCCTGGTCGCGGGCGTGCTGACGGCCCTGCTCACCGCCGCCTACGCCACCCGGCTCTGGCTGCTGGCCTTCCGCGGCCGGGGCGGGGCCGCCCCCGAGCACCACAAGGACCCGCTCAGCATGACCGGCGTGCTGTGGCTGCTCGCCGTCCCCTCGCTCGGCTTCGGCCTGGCCGCGGGGGTGCTCCCCGACTGGTTCGACGGCGGGGAACTGGAGCCGACCCTGCTCACCGTGGTCCTCGGTACGGGCGCGGCGGTCATCGGCGCGCTGCTCACCTACGGCCTGTGGCAGCGCGGCCGCTCCCTCGCCCCGGCCGGAGCGCCCGCCGCCGATCCCGGCAAGGCGCTCCTGGGCCCCCTGCACCGCCACGCGGCCGCCGGCTTCCACCTGGACGCCGTCTACGACGCGCTGTTCGTCCGTCCCGTCCGGGGCGCCGCGAGCCTCGTCCGCTTCCTGGACCGCGAGGTCGTCGACACCTACGTCCGGGGCGCGGGCGGTGCCCCCCGGCTGCTCGGCACCCTCGTACGCCGCGCCCAGACCGGCAACGTGCAGAGCTACCTGAGCGCCCTGCTCGCCGGCGCCGTGGTCCTGGCGCTCGCCACCGCCGTCCTCGCCAACGTCAACGCCGGATCGTGAGCCGTGAGTCAGCCGTGATTGATATCAGCGCATCCGTGATGCAGTTCCTTCTGGCGTTCATCGTGGCCGCACCGCTCCTCGGTGCCGTGGCGGCGCTGCTCCCGGCCCCGCCCGGGCTCAAGGGGCGCGGCCCCGAACAGGCCGTGCTGCGCCACGGCGTGACCGTGACCGGCGTGATCCTCGCCGCGGCGATCGCCCTCACCCTGGGCTTCGACCACGACGCCCCGTCGCGCTTCCAGGCGACGACGGACATCAGCTGGATCCAGGCCCTGAACGTCCGGATCCACCTCGGCATCGACGGCATCTCGCTCCCCCTGCTCCTGATGACCGCGCTGCTGTTCTTCCTCTGCGCGCTCTACAGCTACTTCAAGCTCCCCGCGGGCCCCTCGCCGAAGGCCTTCGTCGCGCTCCTGCTCGTCCTGGAGTCCGGCACCCTGGCCACCTTCGCCGTCCTGGACCTGCTGCTGTTCTTCCTCGCCTTCGAGATGGTCCTCATCCCGATGTACTTCCTGATCGCCCGCTGGGGCGGTGCGCAGCGGCAGGCCGCCGCCTGGAAGTTCATCCTCTACACGCTGCTCGGCTCCGTGGTCATGCTCCTGGGGCTGCTGCTGATCGGGCTGGACAGCGGCACCTTCGACATGGTGGCGCTGGCCTCCGACAACGGCCGCGGGCTCTCCCACACCACCCAGCTGATCGCCGTCCTCACGATCGGCATCGGGCTCGCCGTGAAGACCCCGATGTGGCCGCTGCACAGCTGGCTCCCGGACGCGCACACGGCCGCCCCGACCGTCGGCTCCGTGCTGCTGGCCGGCGTCATGCTGAAGATGGGCACCTACGGGTTCGTCCGCATCCTGCTGCCCGTCGCCCCCGACGGCATGCACACCTTCGCGCCCTACCTGGCCGCCTTCGCCGTCATCGGCATCGTCTACGGATCGCTGGCCTGCCTCGCGCTGGCCCGCAAGGGTGCCAAGGGCGACCTCAAGCGCCTGATCGCCTACTCCTCGGTCGGCCACATGGGCTTCGTGCTCCTCGGCATCGCGACGATGACGCCGACGGGGGTCAACGGCGCGCTCTTCGCCAACATCGCCCACGGCCTGATCACCGGCCTCCTCTTCTTCCTCGTCGGCGCGCTCAAGGACCGCTACGGCACGAGCGACCTCGACACCCTCGCCGGGGCCACCGGCGCGGCCCTCTACGGCCGCGCCCCCCGCTTCGGCGCGCTCCTGGCCTTCGCCGCGGTCGCCTCCCTCGGGCTGCCCGGCCTCGCCGGGTTCTGGGGCGAGATGCTGACCCTGTTCGGCGCCTTCGACCCGGCCGCGGGGCTGTCCCGGCCCGCCTTCCTCACCTTCATGGCGATCGGCGCCTTCGGCACCCTGCTCACCGCCGCCTACATGCTGGTCGTCGTACGGCGCATCTGCATGGGCGACCCGCTGGCCCGCCCCGCGGACCAGGCCCCGCTCGCCGTGGCCGACATCCAGCGCTACGAGTTCGCGGCCTGGACCCCGCTCGCCGCCCTCACCGTCCTTGCCGGCCTGTGGCCCGCAGTCCTCCTCGGCCTCACCGACCCGGCCGTCCAGAAGCTCCTCGCAGGAGGCAACTCATGACGGCCCTGTACGCGGCCACGGCCACCGCGGCCGCCGCCGCCCCGCAGCCGGGCGCGGCCAGTCTGGTCCAGTCCGTCGACTGGCTCGCGATCGCGCCGGTGGTCATCGCGGCCGCCGTCGGGCTCGTCATCCTGGTCGCCGACCTCTTCGTGCCCGAGCGCAAGAAGTCGCTCCTCGGCTGGAGCGCCGTCGCCGGCCTGGCCGCCGCCACCCTCGCCCTGCTGCCGCTGCGCTCCGGGGACCGGGCCACCTTCTGCCTCATCGGCGACGCGGGCGCCTGCAGCTACACCGCCGACCACTTCACGCTGGTCGTGCAGTTCCTGGTGCTCGGCGGCGCCCTGGTCACCGCCCTGCTGTCGGTCACGGCCGTCGAGGAGGGCCGGCTGCCCGCCGGGGAGTTCTGGTTCCTGCTGCTCTCCTCCGCCGCGGGCGCGGCCCTGTTGCCCGCGGCCCGTGACCTGGCGACCCTGATCATCGCCCTGGAAGTCGCCTCGCTGCCCGCCTTCGCGCTGGTCGGCATGCGCCGGGGCGACCGGCTCTCCTCCGAGGCCGCCCTCAAGTTCTTCCTGTCCTCGGTGACGGCCACCGCCGTCTCCCTGCTCGGCGTCAGCTTCGTCTACGCCGCCACGGGCAGCCTGCACCTGAACCGGGTCGCCGACGGCCTCCAGCACGTCCCCGGACAACTCGACACCCTGGCCATGGCGGGCGTCGCGCTCACCCTCGTCGGCTTCGCCTTCAAGACGGCCGCCGTCCCCTTCCACTTCTGGGTGCCCGACACCTATGTCGGCGCCCCGCTGCCCATCGCCGCCTACCTGTCGGTCATCGGCAAGGCGGTCGGCTTCACCGGCCTCATCCTCGTCACCGTGATCGCCTTCCCGGCGTACTCCGACGTCTGGGGCCCGGCCCTGGCGGTGCTGGCCGCGCTCACCATGACCCTGGGCAACGCCGCCGCGCTGCGCCAGGCCAAGGACCGCGCGCACAGCGCCGTCCGCCTGCTGGCCTGGTCCTCGGTCGGCCAGGCCGGCTACCTGCTGGTCCCCATCGCGGCCGCGGCCCACGGCGGCCGGGAGCAGATCGGCTCCACCGTCGCCTACGCCCTGATGTACGCCGCGGTGAACCTGGGCGCCTTCGCCGTGGCCGCCCTGGTGGCCCGTACGAGCCCGCTGGGCCGGATCGACGACTACCGCGGCCTGTACGCGACGCGGCCCTTCGCCGCCCTGTCGCTGGCCTTCTTCCTGCTGTGCCTGGCGGGCCTGCCCCCGGGCATCATCGGCCTCTTCGCCAAGGTCACCGTCTTCCGCTCGGCCGTGGACGCCGGGCTGGGCTGGCTCGCGGTCGTCATGGCGGTGAACGTCGTCGTGGCGCTCTACTACTACCTCCAGTGGACGGCGCTGCTCTTCCGCTCCCCGGACGCGGACTCCGCGTCGGCCCCGGTGGCATCCCGCCCCAAGGCCCCGCTGCCCGTCGTCGCGGCCATCGCCCTCACCGCTGCTGTCGCTCTTGTGTTGTCGGGCGCCCCTCAGCTGGTACTACGTTTCGCATCCACCGCACTGTTCCCGCAGTAACCCGTACGGAGTAACGCCCGCCCGGCGGCCCGCCCCCGGCCGCCGCCCGGCCCGCGCCCGCCCCCCGCCCGGGGCCGCGGCGGGAACCCGTCGCGCCCGCCTGGCGTTGACCAGGGAGGAAGGGTCCACTGGACCGGAGACCCTCGGATCCGCCGATCCGAAAGATCCACAGATCACATATCCACAGCTCACAGCTCCATTGATCCACCGATCCACCGATCCTGGACGGGTCCCCTGCCGCACCACTTGGAGGGCGCACCGTGCACCGCCGGCACAACGGGCTGAAGACCGCCGTACTCCTCGGCGGGCTGTCGGCACTCATCATCGTCATCGGTAGTTTCTTCGGCCGGACCGGCCTCGTCGTGGCCGTCGTCGTCGCCCTCGGGACCAATGCGTACGCGTACTGGAACAGCGACAAGCTGGCTCTACGCGCGATGCGCGCCCGCCCGGTCAGCGAGTTCGAGGCGCCCGAGCTCTACCGGATGGTGCGCGAGCTCTCGACCTCCGCGCGCCAGCCCATGCCCCGCCTCTACATCTCCCCGACCGAGGCCCCCAACGCCTTCGCCACCGGCCGCAACCCGCGCAACGCCGCCGTGTGCTGCACCGAGGGCATCCTGCGCATCCTCGACGAGCGCGAGCTGCGCGGGGTCATCGGCCACGAGCTGAGCCACGTCTACAACCGGGACATCCTGATCTCCTCGGTCGCCGGAGCCCTCGCCTCCGTGATCATGTTCCTGGTGAACTTCGCCTGGCTGATCCCGGTCGGCCGGTCCAACGACAACGAGGGCCCGGGCCTGATCGGCATGTTGCTGATCATGATCCTCGGCCCGGTCGCCGCGTCCGTGATCCAGCTGGCCATCAGCCGCTCGCGCGAGTACGAGGCGGACGCCTCCGGGGCCCAGCTCACCGGCGATCCACTGGCCCTCGCGAGCGCCCTGCGCAAGCTCGACGCGGGGACCAAGCAGCTGCCGCTGCCCCCCGAGCCCCGGCTGGAGACCGCGAGCCACATGATGATCGCGAACCCCTTCCGTCCGGGCGAGGGAATGTCGAAGATGTTCTCGACCCACCCCCCGATGGCCGAGCGCATCGCCCGGCTCGAACAGATGGCAGGCCGTCAGCAGTGAAAACCATCCTGAACGTCATTTGGCTCGTGCTGAGCGGCTTCTGGCTCTGCATGGGGTACGCCCTGGCGGGCCTGGTCCTCTGCATCACGATCATCGGCATCCCCTTCGGCATAGCCGCCTTCCGGATCGCGATCTACGCCCTGTGGCCCTTCGGGTACACCACGGTCGAGCGCCGGGACGCGGGCGCCCCGTCCTGCGTCGGCAACGTCCTGTGGCTGGTCCTCGCGGGCTGGTGGCTCGCGCTGGGCCACATCGTCACCGGCCTCGCGCTGTGCGTCACGATCATCGGCATCCCGTTCGGCATCGCGAACTTCAAGATGGTCCCGCTCGCCCTGCTCCCCCTCGGCCGCGAGATCGTCCCGACCGACGCCCCGTTCGCCTCCCGCTGACCCCGCCCCACCCCCCCCGCCGACCTCTACCCCACCTGAGTGCGGACCGGCCCGGCGCCCGCGGGGCGGGCAGCGGCCGGGCTGCGCGCGGCGGGGGCGTGCAGGCCTGCCGGCCCGGTACGGGACGCGGGGCCGGGGC
>NZ_JBHWLC010000129.1:0-15186 GCF_042730635.1 Streptomyces sp. NPDC059917 | reverse complement strand
GGATGTCCGTGGCGAGGCCACGGACATCCGTCGGACACCCCCTAGACTCGGTCCGGCCGCCGTTTCCGTCGCGGCCCGGGACGCGGCCGCGCCGCCGGTGACGGAGCACGGGGACCGACCAGCGCCCGCACCGACCTTGGGATCCGTCCGTGACCAACAGCCACAGCTACCGTCAGCCCGGTGTCACCCTGACCGACCACCACTTCACGGTCCCGCTCGACCACGACCGTCCCGACGGCGAGCGGATCGAGCTGTACGCCCGCGAGGTCGTGGCCACGGGCAAGGACCCGGCCGCGCTGCCCTGGCTGCTCTACCTGGAGGGCGGCCCCGGCTTCGGCGCCCGCCGCTTCACCGGCCGCCAGGCCTGGCTGGAACGGGCGCTCACCGAGTTCCGGGTGCTCCTCCTGGACCAGCGCGGCACCGGCCGCTCCACCCCGGCGAACCGGCAGACCCTCCCGCTGCGCGGCGGCCCCGCCGAGCAGGCCGAGTACCTCGCGCACTTCCGCTCCGACGCGATCGTCCGCGACTGCGAGGCCATCCGCCCGGCGCTGACCGGCGGTGCGCCGTGGACCGTACTCGGCCAGAGCTTCGGCGGCTTCTGCGTCACCCACTACCTGTCCACCGCGCCCGAGGGCCTCACCGCCGCGCTGATCACCGGCGGTCTGCCCGCCCTCGACGCGAGCGCGGACGAGGTCTATGCGGCGGCGGCCCCGCGGATCGAGCGGAAGAACGCGGCGCACTACGCCCGTTACCCGATGGACGTCGAACGCGCCCGCGCCGTCGCCGCCCACCTCGCCGAGCACCCCACCGAACTCCCCGGCGGGCACCCGTTCACCCCCGAGGCGTTCCAGTCGCTGGGCATCCTCCTCGGCACCGGCGACGGCAGCCACCAGCTGCACTACCTGCTGGAGGACGCCTTCGTCCCCACCCCCGCCGGACCCCGCCTCGGCGACGCCTTCCTGGACGGCGCGCGGTCCCTGCTGTCCTTCGCCGGACACCCCCTGTACGCGCTCCTCCACGAGGCGATCTACGCACAGGACCCGGCGGTCCCCACCGCCTGGGCCGCGGAGCGGACCCGCGCGGAGCACCCGCGCTTCGACGCGGCCAAGACCCTGGCCGGGGACGAGCCGCTGCTCTTCACCGGCGAGAGCATCCACCCCTGGCACTTCACCACCGACCCGTCCCTCGTCCCGGTGCGCGCGACCGCCGAGGCCCTCGCCGCCCGCACCGGCTGGCAACCCCTCTACGACCGGGCGCGCCTCGCGGCGAACGAGGTGCCGGTGGCCGCGGCCGTCTACCACGACGACATGTACGTGGACACCGCCCACTCCCTGGCCACCGCCCGCGCGATCCGGGGCCTGCGCACCTGGGTGACGGACGAGTTCGAGCACGACGGCGTCCGCGCGGGCGGCCCGCGCGTCCTGGATCGGCTCCTCGCCCTGGTCCGCGACGAGGCCTGACGCAGGATCGCTCGGCCGCGGGCGGTGCACCCCGCGCGGTGCCCCGGTGCGGTGGTCGCTCACTCCACCGGCGAGGTCACCGCCCGCAGGCCGTAGTCCAGTTCCGCGCCGTCGACGAGGAGGGCCTCGACCGCCCCTGTCGCGGGGTCGATGTCCGCCGCCATCCCGTCCCCTTCGTACCGGGGGTAGCCCGAGGCTCCGGTCTGCCCGGTCGCCCCGACGACGGCGGAGCGCACGGCGTGCCGCGCGGCGGGGCCGGCGTCCTCGCCCCGGACGTGTTCGGGAACCAGCAGGACCTCGAAGCGCTTCGGTGCGGTCGTCATGCGCCGACGCTAACAGCCCGGCTCCGGGCCCCCGCGGAGCCACGTCCGGGAGGTCGGCAGGGCGGTCCGGTGACGCTGGGGCCCGGCAACGGGTAGCGTCCAGTCGATCATCACACTGCCTGGGGGGCATTCCTTGAGCTTGGCCACCGTCCTACTGGCCGTCGGTCCCGTCGCCCTCGTGACCGGTGCCACCGTCGCGCTGAACGTCCGGGGGAGCGCCGACGGGCTGGAGCGCCGGGCCACCGGCAACCAGCAGCGCGCGATGCACGCCCGGGGAGAGCTCGGGCCGCCCGAGCGGGTCGCGTCAGCGCAGTTCTACCGGTACCTCGCCGCCCTCATCGCCTTCGGCGGGCTCGTGCTCACCCTCGGCGGCCTCCTGGAACTGGTCTGACGGCCGCTCCACCTCCCCGCCGGTCCCGTCGGCCGTCGGTTCGACGAAGGCCCGGGTCAGGTGGGCCGTGGCCAGCAGGGCCCCGCGCCCCACGGCCCGTGCCAGCAGGTCCACACGGGAGGCCCGGGCCGCCGCCGGGTCCACCTCGTGGGCGTACGCCACCGCGGGATCGGCCAGTTGGACCGCGTGCACCCACACGTCGCCGGTGACGACCACGTCCCGGCCCCGCCCACCGGCCGCCGCCACCAGCACCGACTGGTGGCCCGGTGTGTGCCCCGGGGTGGGCAGCAGGGTCAGCCCGTCGCCCAGCCGGTGGCGCCCCTCCACCTCGTGCAGCTGTCCGGCGGCCCGCAGCGGATCCACGGCCCAGCGGCGCACGGGATCCGCCGGGTCCAGGGCGGCGACCTCGGCGCGCTGGACGACGTACCGCGCGGCCGGGAAGAGGGGCTCGCCCGTGGCGTCGACCGACCATCCGGCGTGGTCCTCGTGCAGGT
The DNA here is from genome assembly GCF_042730635.1 of Streptomyces sp. NPDC059917. Lineage (NCBI taxonomy): Bacteria > Bacillati > Actinomycetota > Actinomycetes > Kitasatosporales > Streptomycetaceae > Streptomyces > Streptomyces sp. NPDC059917. The sequence goes on along the minus strand of NZ_JBHWLC010000129.1, from coordinate 12,518 downwards.
GCGTCAGCACCACCGTGTCCACGTCGGCGGGGGCGATCCGGGCCCGGGCCAGTGCCTCGGGCAGCCGACCCGGTACGGGCGCCCAGCGCGCGGCCGGTCCGTCGGCCGGACCGACCCCCGCGTCCACCAGCACCCAGCGACCACCGGGCCGGGCGATCGCGAAGCACCGGAAGTCCAGCCGCCAGGTGCCGCCGGGTCCCACCGCCCCCGGGTCGATCCGGGCCGCGTGCGCCCAGTGCGCGGCGCGGGCGTCCGGGAACGCCTCCCGGGCCGGTCGGAAGAAGGTCCCGGTGGCGTCCAGCAGGGCCGTCACCCGTCCGCAGCGCTCGGGCGCCGCCGCTCCCGCCGTTGCCGCCGCCGATCCGCCGTGATCCCCCATGCCGCCCCCGTTCCTTCGTGGTTGACGGGTCGTCCGCCGACCCGTCGCCTATCGTGCGCATCATGACCGACGACGCGATCAGCGAACCGAACCAGCTCGAGCCCATGCCCACCGACTGGCAGCGCGCCCTGGCCGTGGTGGCCCACCCCGACGACCTGGAGTACGGCGGCGCGGCCGCGGTGGCGGCCTGGACCGACGCCGGGCGCGAGGTCGTGTACCTGCTCGCCACGCGCGGCGAGGCCGGCATCGACGGCATCGCGCCCGAGGAGTGCGCCCCGCTGCGCGAGGCCGAGCAGCGCGCCAGCGCGGCCGTCGTCGGCGTGCACGCGGTGGAGTTCCTGGACCACCGCGACGGCGTGGTCGAGTACGGCCTCGGCCTGCGCCGCGACATCGCGGCCGCGATCCGGCGCCACCGCCCCGAACTCGTCGTCACGCTGAACCACCGGGACACCTGGGGCGGGGAGGGCGGCGGCGGTTACTGGAACACCCCCGACCACCGGGCGGTCGGCCGGGCCACGCTGGACGCGGCCGCCGACGCGGGCAACCGCTGGATCTTCCCCGAACTCATCACCGAGGAGGAGCTGGAGCCCTGGAACGGGGTGCGTTGGGTGGCGGTGGCCGGGACCAACGCGCCGACGCACGCGCAGGACGCGGGCCCCGGGTTCGAGCGGTCGGTCGCGTCCCTGCTGGAGCACCGCGCGTACATCGAGGGGCTGACCGACGAGGACCCCGAGAGCTACGCGCGCGGCTTCCTGACGATGAACGTGGAGCGGGCGGCGCCGCGGTTCGGCGGCCGCCCGGCGGTGGCCTTCGAGGTCTTCCCGCGCTGACCCTTCCACCGGGCCGGACCGCGCCCTATCCTGACGCATCGTCAGATGTGAGGGAGCCGGGCGTGATCGACACTCTGTCCACGGAGATCGGGAAGGGTGAGGAGCGCATCGGGCTGGAGGTCGCCGACGGCCTCGCGGTCCTCACCCTGTGCCGCCCGGAGAAGCTGAACGGCTGGAGCTGGGAGTCGACGCGGCAGCTCGGCCTGCTCGCGGACCGGATCCGCTTCGACGGCTCCGTCCGGGCCGTCCTGCTGCGGGCCGAGGGGCGGGCCTTCTGCGCGGGCATCGACGTCACCGCCCCCGGCGGAGCGATCACCGGCGCCTCGGCCGCGGAGCGGACCCGCAACTACTACGAGGGCATCCGCTGGGTGCACGAGCGCTTCGCCGTCCTCTCCCGCCTCCCGCAGCCGGTGGTCGCCGCCGTCCAGGGCTACTGCCTCGGCTTCGGCTTCGAGCTGGCGCTGATGGCGGACATCCGGATCGCGGCGGACGACGCCGTCTTCGCACTGCCGGAAGCGGGGCTGGGCGTGGCCGTGGACGCGGGCGGCGACCTGCGGATCGCCCGCGAGGCCGGCGCGGGGTGGGCGAAGCTGCTGGCGCTGACCGGCCGCCGGATCGACGCGGCCACGGCCGAGCGGTTGAACCTCGTCCAACTGGTGACCACGCGCGAGGAACTGGACGCGGCCGCACGGGCGGTGGCGACGCAGATCGCGGCGAACGCCCCGCTCGCGGTCCAGGGCATCAAGCGGGCGGTCGACGCCTACGCCGACGCGGCCCTGCCGGGCGCCCTGGACCGGGTCGCGATGACGGCGGCCCTGACCCTGACCTCCGAGGACAGCCGCGAGGGCTACGCGGCCAAAGCGGCCCGCCGCCCCCCGCGCTTCGAGGGGCGGTAGCACCGGGCCCGCTCACCCCGCGAAGGGGCCGCGGCCCAGTTGGGCGCGGATCGGGACCACCTCCGGGCTGACCAGGGAGCGGCGCTGCCAGTTCGCGCCGTCCACCACCAAGGTGTGCCCGGTGACGAAGCGGGCGTACGGCGAGGCCAGGAAGGTGGCGGCCCAGCCCAGTTCGCGGGGGCGACCGACCCGCAGCGCGGGCTGGCGGCCGTCCTTGCTGTCGGGGCCCGCCCGGTCGAGGCCGCCCCGGATGTCCGCGCTCATGTCGCCGTGCGGGAAGAGGCCCGGGACCAGGCCGTTGATCTGGATGCCGTACGGGCCCCACTCGACGGCGAGGGTCTCCACCAGGTTCTTCACCCCCGCCTTGGCGGCCGCGCTGTGCGCGAAGCCCGGACCGCCCGTCCAGGCGTAGGAGGCGCCGATGTTCACGATCGACCCCGGCGTACCGGCGGCCAGGTGGCGGCGGCCGAACTCGCGGGTCATGAACCAGGTCCCGGTCAAGGTGATGTCGACGACCGCCCGCCAGGCGTTGGGGGAGAGGTCCTCGGCCGGGCAGGGGAAGTTCGCGGCCGCGTTGTTGACGAGCACGTCCGGCAGCCCGAGCGCGGCCTCGGCGGCGTCGAAGACCTCCGCGATCCGCTCCGGGTCCCGGATGTCGCACACGGCCGCCGTCACCCGCCCCGCGCCGGGGACCGCGGCCAGCTCCGCGCGCGCCGCCTGCAACTGCTCGGCCCGGCGGCCCGCGATCACCAGGTCGGCGCCGAGCCGGGCGAACTCGGTCGCGATGGCCTTGCCCAGCCCGGTCCCGCCGCCGGTGACCAGGACCACCTGGCCCGCGAAGGTGCCGGGCGGCAGGGCGGTGGCGCCGGGCGGCGGCGGCCCGGGGAGGCCGCCGGGGGCGGGCGGGGAACCCGGCGCGGGCGGGGCGTGCTCGGGGGACTCCATGGATTCCATGGGGGCATCGATAGCGTGCGCGGCCCGAGATCGCCATGCGCACGGGCAGGCATTCGCGGCGAGGACGTTTCCGGGGATCGGCACGGGGGGAGGCGGCCACTGCGCGCATCCGCCGCGCCCGGCGGCGAGCGGTTCCCGCCCGTTTGGTTCGGTCCGGACGAACTGGTTCCCAACGCGACAAGCGACCGCTTAGTATGCCGGGCGGAGCGTGGTTCATCGACGGCGGCTGGAGGCCCCGGATGCAGGCATGGCGAGTACATACCCCGGGTGAGCCCCGTGAGGCCATGCGCCTCGAAGAGATTCCCGAACCGGTACCCGGTGACGGCGAGGTGAAGCTCAAGGTGCTCGCGGCCAACGTCAACTTCCCCGACGCGCTGCTCTGTCGCGGCCAGTACCAGATCAGGCCGCCGCTCCCCTTCACCCCGGGCGTGGAGATCTGCGGCGAGACCGAGGACGGCCGCCGGGTGATCGCCAACCCGAGCCTGCCGCACGGCGGTTTCGCCGAGTACGTCACGGCGAACGCGCGCGCCCTGCTGCCCGCGCCCGAGAGCCTCGACGACGCCGAGGCGGCGGCCCTGCACATCGGGTACCAGACCGGCTGGTTCGGCCTGCACCGCCGGGCCGGGCTCCGGGCCGGGGAGACGCTCCTCGTGCACGCCGCCGCCGGCGGCGTCGGCAGCGCCGCCGTCCAGCTCGGCAAGGCCGCCGGGGCCACCGTCATCGGGGTCGTCGGGGGCAAGGCCAAGGCGGCCGCCGCGGAGGAGCTGGGCTGCGACCTGGTCATCGACCGGCACACCGAGGACCTGGTCGCGCGGGTCAAGGAGTTCACCGGCGGCCGCGGCGCCGACGTCGTCTACGACCCGGTCGGCGGCGACGCCTACACCGCTTCCACCAAGTGCGTGGCCTTCGAGGGCCGGATCCTGGTCGTCGGCTTCGCCGGCGGCACCATCCCCACCCCGGCCCTGAACCACGCCCTGGTCAAGAACTACGCGATCGTCGGCCTCCACTGGGGCCTGTACGCCGCCAAGGATCCGGCGGCCGTCCTCGCCTGCCACACCGAACTCACCCGGCTCGCGGCCGAGGGCGCCATCAAGCCCCTGGTCAGCGAGCGGGTCCCGCTCGCCGGGGCGGCCGGGGCCGTCCAGCGCCTCGCCGACGGGGTCACCACCGGCCGCCTGGTCGTCGTACCGGCCCTGGACGGAGGCGCCCGGTGACCACCGCCGACGAACTGGTCGAACGCACCCGCGCGCTGCTCGCGGCCCACCCGCCCGCCGACACCTCCCGGACCGGCTTCCTGCGCGCCCGCTTCGACGCCGGACTCGCCTGGGTGCACTACCCCGAGGGCCTCGGCGGCCTCGGCGCCCCGCGCACCCTCCAGGTGGCCGTGGACGCCGAACTGGAGGCCGCCGGAGCGCCCGACAACGACCCGCGGCGGATCGGCATCGGGCTCGGCATGGCCGCGCCCACGATCCTCGCCTACGGCACCGAGGAGCAGAAGCGCCGCTTCCTGCGCCCCCTGTGGGTGGGGGAGGAGGTCTGGTGCCAGCTCTTCAGCGAGCCCGGCGCCGGATCGGACCTCGCCGCGCTCGGCACCCGCGCCGTGCGCGACGGGGACCACTGGGTCGTGGACGGCCAGAAGGTGTGGACCTCCAGCGCGCACACCGCCCGCTGGGCCATCCTGATCGCCCGCACCGACCCGGCCGTGCCCAAGCACCGGGGCATCACCTACTTCCTGTGCGACATGACCGCCCCCGGCGTCGAGGTCCGGCCGCTGCGCCAGATCACCGGCGAGGCCGAGTTCAACGAGGTCTTCCTCACCGGTGTGCGGATCCCCGACGCCCACCGGCTCGGCGACGTCGGCCAGGGCTGGGAGGTCGCCCGCACCACCCTCATGAACGAACGCGTCTCCATCGGCGGCATGCGGATCCCGCGCGAGGGCGGCATGATCGCCCCCGTCGCGGCCGCCTGGCGCGAGCGCCCCGAGCTGCGCACCCACGCCCTGCACCAGCGGCTGCTCGCGCTGTGGGTCGAGGCCGAGGTGGCCCGGCTCACCGGCGAACGGCTGCGCCAGCAGCTCGCCGCGGGAGTACCCGGCCCGGAGGGCTCGGGCATGAAGCTCGCCTTCGCCCGCCTCAACCAGGAGATCAGCGGCCTGGAGGTGGAACTCCTCGGCGAAGAGGGGCTGTTGTACGAGGACTGGACCATGCGCCGACCCGAGCTGGTCGACTTCACCGGCCGCGACGCCGGATACCGCTACCTGCGTGCCAAGGGCAACAGCATCGAGGGCGGGACCAGCGAGGTCCTCCTCAACATCGTCGCCGAACGCGTCCTGGGCCTGCCCGCCGAGCCGCGCGACGACAAGGACCTCGCCTGGAAGGACCTGGCCCGATGACCTCCTCCCTCGACCTGCTCTACTCCGAGACCGAGGAAGAACTGCGCGCGGCGGTACGGGCGTTGCTCGCCGACCGCTGCGCCCCCGCGGCCCTCCTCGGGCGCATCGAGAGCGGCGACCCCTACGACCCGGCGCTCTGGAGCACCCTCGCCTCGGGCATCGGCGCGGCCGGACTCCTGGTACCGGAGAAGCTCGGCGGCCAGGGCGCGGGGCACCGCGAGGTGGCCGTCGTCCTGGAGGAACTGGGCCGGGCCGTCGCCCCGGTCCCCTACCTGACCAGCTCCGTCCTGGCCACCGCGATCCTGCTCGACTGCGACTGCCAGCACCCGGCCGTCGCCGGGCTGCTCGCCGAGCTGGCCGCCGGGACCCGCGTGTGCGTCCCGGTCCTGCCGCTCACCCTCGGCCCCGGCGCGCAGCCCGCCGTCCTGGTGCGGGACGCCGGTGACGGCACGCTGACCGGTACCGTCACCGCGGTCGCGGACGCGGCCGCCGCCGACGTGCTGCTGGTGTTCGCCGAGAGCGGGCTCCACGCCGTCCCGGCCGCGGCGGCCCGGATCGAGGCCCAGGTCCCGCTGGACCTGACCCGGCCGCTGGCGTCCGTCACCCTGGAGGGGGCCCGCGGCACCCGGCTCGCGGACCCGGCCACCGCCCGCGCCGCCCTCGCCGGGGCGCTGCTCTCCGGCGCGGGACTGCTGGCCTCGGAACAGCTCGGGCTGGCGCAGTGGTGCCTGGAGGAGACGGTGGCCCACGTCCGCACCCGGCACCAGTTCAACCGGCCCATCGGCTCCTTCCAGGCCCTCAAGCACCGGCTCGCGGCGCTCTGGCTCGAGGTCGCCTCGGCCCGCGCGGCGGCCCGGGCCGCCGCCGACGCCCTGGCCACCTCGGCCCCGGACGCGCCCCTGGCCGTGGCCGTCGCGCAGGCCTACTGCTCGGGGGTCGCCGTCCGCGCCGCCGAGGAGTGCGTCCAGCTGCACGGCGGCATCGGCATGACCTGGGAACACCCCGCCCACCTCTACCTCAAGCGGGCCAAGGCCGACTCCCTGGCCCTGGGCACGGCGGGCCACCACCTGGCCCTGGTGGCCGACTTCGCCGAACTCCCCGCGCCGTAGCCGCCCCGCGGGGACTTCTGGAGCGGCTCGGCCGACCCGGCGCGTCCCCGCCGCTACGGGGCGAATTCCGTGGCGGGTTCGGTGGCGTAGTGGCTCATCGTGCGGATGGTGCCCGCCGGGGTCGGTTCCTGGCCCGCGGCGATCATCTCCTGGAGGTCGCGGAAGTACTGCACGTACAGGTCGGGCGTGTAGGTGGTGAGCATGACGGCGGGGTGGTCGGTCGGGTTGGCGAAGGTGTGCGGGGCGCCGGGCGGGACCATCACGAGCGTGCCCGCGCTCGCGTCGTGGTCCTCGCGCCCCACCGTGAACCGCACCGTGCCGGAGAGGACGTAGAAGCCCTCGTCGTGCTGGGCGTGGCGGTGCTGCGGCGGTCCGGCCGTGTGCGGGGCGAGCGTGGTCTCGCCGATCCCGAGCCGGTGGCCGGTGGTGCGGCCGTCCTCCAGGATGCGCAGGCGGGTGGTGCCCAGGAGGATCGTCTCGCCGTCGTCGGGGCCGACCACCGATATGGCGGGGTGTGCGTTCGGTACCTGTTGGTCTGTCATGTTCCGATTCCATCCGCCGGGCACCGCCAGCGTCCAGGACCGATCGGGTGCGGCCGATACCTTCCGCGCATCACCGCTGGTCAGCCCCGGTAGGCGGCCGTCGCGATCCGGACGAACGACCGGACCGTCGGGTCCGGATCGGTCCCGGTCCAGGCGACCACCACGCGGCTCGGGGCCATGTCGGGCAGCGGCACGACGACCAGCCCCTCGGGCAGGTGGTGGCCGAGCGGCATCATCCCGACGGTGCCGTTCCAGAGCACGGCCTGCAGGCACTCCTGGACACCGCGCACCACCGGGCCCTCGCGGGGCTCGCCGCCGTGCCAGTACGCCTGCCAGACCGGGTCGGTGCCGGCCGGGAAGCGGAACCAGCGCCGGTCGGCGAGGTCGGCCGGATCGAGGCGGTCCCGCCCGGCGAGCGGATCGTCCGAGCGCAGCACCACGCCCACCGGATCGGCGCGCAGGGCGTGCACGGACAGGCCGCTGCCGTCGAACGGCCCCCGGGTCAGGGCGACGTCGACCAGTCCGGCGCGCAGTCCGCAGGTCGGATCCGTCAGGTCGCTCTCGCGGATGCGGACGTCGGTGGCGGGGTGGCGCCGACGGAACGCGGCGGCCAGCCGGGTCGCGCCCGGGTCGGTGCCGCCGCCCAGGACGCCGAGGGTGAGGGTGGTGGCGCCGGCCGCCGCGGCCACGCGCAGGCGTGCCCGGTCCGCCCGGGCCAGCAGGGCGCGGGCCTCCTCCAGCAGCGCCGACCCGGCCGCGGTGAGCGTGACCCCGGTGGCGGAGCGGTGGAACAGCGCCGCGCCGACGTCGCCCTCCAGCTGCTTGACCGCCCGGCTCAGCGGCGGCTGGCTCATGTGGAGCCGCGCGGCGGCGCGGCCGAAGTGGAGTTCCTCGGCGACGGCCACGAAGTAGCGCAGCGTGCGTAGCTCCATGCGGGCGACGATACCGGCGCGCGGGGGCCGCCCCGCACCGCGCTTCCCGGCCGGAACGGGCCCCGAACCCGACCGGATTCGGCGGGGGCACGCCTGTCGCGGCCCCGGCGGTCGGAGTTACCGTTGCGGCACCGCGGGGGCGGTCGAGGGGGGAGCGGCATGTTGGACGAGGCGATGGTCGCGTTGGCGGCTTCGGTGGGATCGGGCGTCGTACAGGCAGCCGGGACGGACGCCTGGACGGCGCTGCGCGGCCGGTTGGCCCGGGTGCTCGGCCGCGGCAACGCGCACCACGAGGGCGTGCAGGGGGAGCACCTGGACCGGACCGCGGCCGAACTGGCGGCGGCCGGGGACGGTGGGCCGCAAGGTGGCGGCAGCGCGGAACGGGCCCGGCTCGGCACGGTCTGGCGGACCCGGATCGAGGTGCTGTTGGAGCAGTTGGACCCGGCCGAGCGGGCGGTGGTCGCGGCGGAACTGCGCACGCTGCTCGGCGAGGCGGCGCCGGCGGCCGGTGCGGGCGTCGCGCACAACGTGTTCCACGGCCCGGCGGCGATCATGTCCGGGGACGGGAACGTCCAGGTGAACCGGTTCGACGCGCGCCCGTGAGCGGGACCGCGAACGGCGGGGGCGAGGACGCTCCCCGGGCCGACGGGCGCGCCGGGGACGCCTTCCACGGCCCGACCGGGGTGCAGCACGGCAGCGGGAACTTCCAGGTCAACCTGCACGAGCACCGTACGGGCATCATCCTCACGGCCTGTGCGGTCGCGCTGGTGTGCGCGGTCGTGGTGATCGCCGTCCGGCTGGACGCGGACGCGGGCGGCGGCTCCGCCGCCCCGCCCACCGCGATCCCGGGCGCGGGCACGGACAAGGGCACGGCGGACACCGATCGGGCGGGCCTCGTCGGGCAGTTGGTGAACGACGGCAGCGGGCTGTGCCTGCGGGCGGCGGGCGCCGGGGACGGCCTCGCACCGGTGCAGGACTCCTGCACCGGGGCCGCGGCGGCGACCTGGACCCTGCGCGCGCGGGACGACGGCGCGACCCGCACGCTGCGCGACGGGCTCGGCGGCCGGTGCCTGACGGCGACGGGCTCCGAGAACTCCGCCCCCGCCGTCCAGCGCGCCTGCGACCCCCGGCGGGACGGGCAGTCGTGGCAGCTGCTGTGGGGGAGCGGCGACCGCGCGGGCCACTTCGTGCTGCGCGCGGACGGCAACTCCAAGTGCCTGATGGTGCAGGGAACCGCGGCGGGCCGCCCCGCGGCGCAGACGTCCTGCGGCGAGCAGTACGCCGACCAGTGGTGGCACCTCGTGCCGTGAGCGGCCGGACCCCCGCCGGGGGTGTTCTCCGAGGCCGAGCGGGACCGGCTCGTCGGCGCGGCGATCGAGCGCATCGTGCCCCGACGGAAACCGCGGAAAAGAATTTCTCCCGGTGATGTCGAGAACGCCCGTCCGGCTCCGTCCCCGTGGTGAAGGCGGCCACAATGGGTCGCACCAGCACCGAGGAGGCACCCCATGGCCAAGTACCTGCTGCTCAAGCACTACCGCGGCGCTCCGGAGGCGGTCAACTGCGTCCCCATGGACCGGTGGACCCCGCAGGAGATCACGGACCACGTGCGGTACATGCAGGACTTCGCGGACCGGCTGGAGAAGACCGGGGAGTTCGTCGACGGTCAGGCCCTCGCCCCCGAGGGGACCTTCGTGCGGTACGACGGCGAGGGGCGCCCGCCGGTCACCGACGGACCGTTCGCCGAGACCAAGGACCTCATCGCCGGCTGGATGGTGATCGACGTCGACAGCTACGACCGCGCCGTCGAGCTGGCCGGAGAGCTCTCGGCCGCCCCCGGGGCGGGCGGCAAGCCGATCCACGAGTGGCTGGAGCTGCGCCCCTTCCTGTCCGCGCCGCCCACCATCACGGAGTGACCCCGCGATGAGCACTCCGATCGACGGGGCCCTGATGCGGAGCCTCACCCCGGGCGTGCTCGGGATCCTCGTCCGCCGCGGAGCCGATTTCGCGGCGGCCGAGGACGCCGTCCAGGACGCGCTCCTCGAGGCGGTCCGGGTCTGGCCGGCCGAGCCGCCGCGGGACCCGAAGGGCTGGCTGGTCACCGTGGCCTGGCGCCGGTTCCTCGACGCGACCCGGGCGGAAACCGCCCGCCGCCGCCGCGAGGACCTCGTGGACGAGGAGCCGGCGCCCGGCCCCGCCTCCGCGCGGGACGACACGCTCCAGCTCTACTTCCTGTGCGCCCACCCCTCGCTGACGCCGTCGTCCGCGGTCGCGCTCACCCTGCGCGCCGTGGGCGGGCTGACCACGCGCCAGATCGCCGGTGCCTACCTGGTGCCCGAGGCGACCATGGCGCAGCGCATCAGCCGGGCCAAGCGGACCGTCTCCGGCGCGCGGTTCGACCGCCCCGGCGACGTGGCCACCGTGCTGCGCGTCCTCTACCTGGTCTTCAACGAGGGCTACTCCGGCGACGTCGACCTCGCGGCCGAGGCCATCCGGCTCACCCGGCAGCTCGCGGACGCGATCGACCACCCCGAGGTGGCGGGACTGCTCGCGCTCATGCTGCTGCACCACGCCCGGCGCGCCGGCCGCACCGCGCCCGACGGCGGCCTGGTGCCGCTGGCGGAGCAGGACCGGACCCGGTGGGACACCGGGGCCATCGCCGAGGGCGTCGCGATCCTGCAGGCGGCCCTCGCCCGCGACCGGCTGGGCGAGTTTCAGGTCCAGGCCGCCATCGCGGCGCTGCACGCCGACGCGCCCACGGCCGGTGAGACCGACTGGGTGCAGATCGTCGAGTGGTACGACGAACTCGTGCGCCTGACCGACAGCCCGGTCGTCCGGCTCAACCGTGTGGTGGCCGTCGGCGAGGCCGACGGGCCGCGCGCCGGGCTCGCGGAGCTCGCGGCACTGGACGCCGCCGCGCCGAAGGGGGCGCCGGTACCCCGCAGGGCCGCGGTGGCGGCGTACCTCCACGAGCGCGACGGTGACCTGGCGGCGGCGGCCCGGCTCTACGCCGAGGCGGCGCGCGCGGCGCCCAACCTCGCCGAGCGCGACCACCTGACCCGCCAGGCCGCTCGACTCAACACCCTTCTGCGCGGCTGACGTTGTGCCCGGGCGGCTCCGCGCGACCCCGTGGAGCCGGTCGATCGGCGCCGGGAGAACAGGAGGGCCGCGCGCTGCAACCGGGACGCTCTGATGGGGCGTCATGCGGGCGACGGGGCAACGCGTCCCGAGTCTGGAGAAGACGACATGGCTGTCGGCTCACGCGCCAGATCGATGGTGTTGGGCGGGGTATCGGCGCTCGTGATCGGCGGGCTCCTGCCCGCAACGGCAATGGCGGCCCCCGCGCCCGACGCGGGGGCGCCGCGCTGGAGTGCCGCCGAGCTGCCCGGCGGCGACGCCGTACTGAGCGCTTCGGTCAAGCCCGACGCGCACACCACCTGGGCGGCGGGTTTCCGGGTGGACGACGACGGGGGCGGCGTCTCGTTCCGGCCCGTCCTGTACGCACACGACGACCGGCGCGGCGGCGCCTGGACGGAGCGGCCGACCGCCCCCGGGGTGAGCGGCCGGGTCAACGCCATCGCGGCGACCTCGGACCGGGACGCCTGGTTGGTCGGCGACGCCGACGGCGAGGGCCAACCCGCGATGACGCAGCACTGGGACGGGCGCGCATGGCGGGAGAAGCCGGCGGCGATGCCGGACAACTCCCTCGGCGGCGGCCTGTTGGGCGTCGCCGCGGTGGCGCCGAACGACGTGTGGGCGGCGGGCTGGACCCAGGCACTCGACGAGCGGATACCCGACCCGGACGGGTCGACGCAGATCATCGACCACATGGAAGGCCTCGTCCAGCACTGGGACGGGCGCGCGTGGAAGCGCGCGGAGCTGCCCAAGGGATACGCGAACTGGGGGCTGAACGCGATCTCGGCGTCCGGCCCGAACGACGTCTGGGCGGTCGGCAGCGGCTACGGCGACGACGACCGGCCGGTCGTCCTGCACTACGACGGCCGCTCCTGGAAGCAGTTGCCGACTCCCCCCTACGGCGGTCTGTACGGCGAGTTCAACAGCGTCGTCGCCAACGGGCCGGGTGACGTGTGGGCGGTGGGCCGCACGATCCTGGACGAGAACGACCGCGGGCACGCGCTGATCATGCACTGGAACGGACGGACGTGGACGCGCGTGGCCGGGCCCGCCGAGGCGGGGTCCCTGACGGGCGTAGCCGCCGCGCCGGGCGGCGTCGTCGCCGTCGGGCGGATCCTCGGCGCCGACGGGGGATTCGCCCTACGGGTCTCCGGCTCGCGGGTGACCTCGCTCGGCTTCCCGGCGAGCACGGCGCAGCGGTCGTACGCGCCCTGGACGGTCGCCGCGACCGGCCGCGAGGTGACGGTCAGCGGTTCCGCCCGCGGCGCCGGGGGGTCGGGTCCGCTGCCCCTGTTGCTGACCACCCGCTTGTGACGCGCAGGCGTCGTGCCGCGCCGACCGCGGCGCGGCAC